>JALSWC010000255.1 GCA_027060825.1 Sulfurimonas sp. | reverse complement strand
TATTTGAACCTATATTAAACCCACTTGTAACATCAAACATAGTCATAGGAGTTACACCTGTTATAAACATTCTTTTAAGTGGTGAATCATTACCACTTGTAGCTGTTTTTAGCACTGTAAAAAACTGCTTAAAGGATGCTGTCTTTTCACTCACTAAACCTAGATACTCTGTTTTTTCTCTTAGAAGTAGTTTGTTTGCAAAGTTGTCGTACTCGTCTATGAGTATCATGAGTTCTAGGTTGTTTTTTGTAAAATGTTCAAAAATTGTTTTAAACATCGATATTGGATTGTCATTTTCAAATACAATATTGAGTTTATACTTTTCACAAAAGCTTTTTAATGTAAGTTTTAAATAGTATCTAAAATCATTTTCAACATCATTAATATCAATCCCACTAAAATCAAATCTCATAATATGGTATTTATTCGCAAGAGAAGTAGTGTTTTCACCTATATAAGTATCTCCAAACATCATCTCAAAATCATTTTTATAGTGCTTATCATAATAGGCTTCAAGCATAGCGATAAAAAGGGATTTACCAAATCTTCTTGGTCTTAAAAAGATTAAAAATCTTTCATTGAGATTTTCAAGTTTTTCTATAAACTTCGTTTTATCTACGAAATAAAAATTTTCTTCTTTTATACTTTTAAAGTCTGATAGTCCGTAAGGTATTTTTTTCATAGTGTATGCCTAAAATAAAATTCAGGAGTATTGTATCAAAAGTTTAATGATAATGCATAGTTATACAATGCAAAGAGCCATGTTGGCGTATAAGTATAGAACAATCAATGGGGATAATTTCTCTTTGGGGAAATGTTTGTTTAAAAATTGCTAAAGCTTCTGTGTCTGTAGGCACATTATAAGTAGGCACTAAAACAGCACCGTTTACAAATAAAAAGTTTGCATAAGTTGCAGGAAGTCGTTCCCCCTCAAATGTAACTTTACTGCTCATAGGTAGGGCAATGAGTGAAAAATTATGCTCTTGTGCGAGTTTTTTTAGCTCTTGTTCCATGGCGTTTAAGGCTTCATAATGTTCGTCTGTTTTATCATGACATTTGACATACATAATAGTATCTTTTGCAATAAAACGCGCAAGGGTATCTATGTGGGAGTCGGTATCATCTCCTGCGAGATAGCCATGATTGAGATATAAAATCTCTTTGGCTCCAAAATAGTTTTGCAATTTTTTTGTAATAGTTTGTGCATTAAGATGTGGATTTCTATTTGGATTGTGCATACAGTTTGTTGTTGTAAGAATGATGCCATCTCCATTGCTCTCTACGCCACCACCCTCAAGTACAAAATCTATGGATTGCATAGGGTAATTATAGTAAGAAGAGAGTGCTTTACTCATGTTATTGTCTTTTGTATGTGCAAATTTATTGCCCCAGCCATTAAAGTGAAAATCAAGAAGCTTTTTTTCGCCATTTTCTATAATTGTAAGTGCAGAACAGTCCCTTGCCCATGTATCATTGGTTTCATACTCAATAAATTCAAGGTTATGAAACTCCTTAAAGTGCTTTTTGACTGCGTCAACATTGTAAGCAATAACAAGACATTTTTGCTGTTTTCGTACTGCGTTTATAATATTTACAAATGTAGCTTGTGTCTCCTGCAAATACTCTGCCCAGTCGGTTTTTGGATGAGGAAAGATGATTTGTGTAAAATCTTGTTTTTCAAACTCAGCAATTAATTTTTTTTGTGTAAACATACTGTATAATTCTCCTATGGCTTTCATTACTTTAAATAAAACAAATTTTTTTAATAATCTTGACATTATTACGCAACTCACTTGTGCAAAAGATAAAATTGCCCTTGTTCTTAAAGATAATGCTTATGGGCATGGACTTTTAGAAATTGCACAATTAGCAGAGGAATATGGCATTACAAAGGCAGTGGTACGCTCATGCCAAGAGGCACAAAGCGTAGAAAAGTATTTCTCTTATATCTTAGTTTTATCCGATACTCCTACGACATCAAGTACAAAAATACGCTATACCATTAATGACTTAGAGCAGATAAAAAAGTTTGCAAAAGGTAGCAAAGTGGAGTTAAAAGTAGATAGTGGAATGAATAGAAATGGTATAGAGATGTCAGAGTTACGCAGGGCATTTGAAATAATACAAAAGCAAAAATTGCAACTTGAAGCCGTTTTTACACACCATAGTTCTGCTGATGAGAAGAGTGAAGTATATGATTTGCAAAATCGTAATTTTATAACAATAAAAAAAGAGGCACAAAAACTTGCACAAGAGTATGGTTTTACTCCATTACGATTTCACTCTTGTAACTCTGCTGCTCTTTTTCGAGAAGAAAATTTTAATGAAGATATGGCACGAGTAGGTATTGGGGCGTATGGATGTTTAGAGCTTGAAGAGAATGAAAATGTAAAAAGACTCAAACCAATTCTTGCACTTTATGGAGAAAAACTTTCATCACGCATTTTAAAAGAGGGGGAGTGTGTTGGTTATGGTGCTTCGTTTCAAACGCAAGAAGAGTGCAGGGTAACTAATTATGATATTGGCTATGGAGATGGTTTTTTAAGGAGCTGTTCAAACCACTATGTTACACCTCAAAATATTAAAATTGCAGGACGCATATCTATGGACAATAGCTCTTTTATAACAGATAAAGAGAAACTTTTAATTTTTAATGATGCAAGGGTAGCTGCAAAGCAGGCTTCTACTATAAGTTATGAGATGCTTACTTCTTTAAAAGCATATCTTAAACGCAAGATTATTGAGCAGTAATTTTGACGATTGCATTAGGAAAAATAACGCCATCAATTCCTAAAAGCACCAACTCTTCTATCTCTTTATCATTCTCAATATGTGTGAGTATTTTTGCATCAAAAAGATAATTTTCTGCTATCTTTTGTGCAGTTTTTGCAAGTGAATTTTCTACTACAATATAGGATGCATTGAGTGTTTCAGCATATGCAACTTCTGTAATGTTTTTTACTTTGAGTGCGAAACTTATCTCATTCTCTTGCATATAAGTAATGATGTCAAGATTTTTCTCTTCAAATTCTACATATAAGATTGAAGATGATGGTGTTGTAAGGATAGAATCAATATCAAAAACATGATAAAACTTAGGGCTTTGTAAAAATTTATGACCAAAAAAGAGCATTATTTCGCCTCTTTTAAACACTCTCGTGAGCAGTAGTATTTTCCATTACTTAAAATAGCCTCTTGAATTTCAACATAGACACCACATGTTGCACACTCTGTCATATCGTTAATTTCAGGATTTTCTGTTTCTCTTTTTTTATTATTTTTTCTTCGTTTTTGTGTTGCTGGTTTTGGCTTAAAAAACATAATATAGATAACTGTAATTATGATTACAATAAGAAGGAATTTGAGTATCATATATCTTCTCCTAGAAGTAAGTAGTGTCTGTTGTCTTGTTCTATTATTTTATAGTTCATACCCTCTGTAACATCATTCATCTCATTAAAAACTTTTTCACCCTTGTAAAAAAGAAGTTTTGAATGAGCATCTCTAAAATTTTCACTGAGTTTGAGTAGCATTTTTGTATCTGTTACTGCGCGTGAAGTGATGATGTCAAACACTTCACTCTTCATCTGTTCAACTCTTTTTTTTACAACGCGAACATTTTGTAGCCCCAAATCTGCTTTTATAAACTGTAAAAAGCTTGCCCGTTTTGCAAGAGGTTCTACAAGTGTTACTCCAGTTTGAGGAAGGGCAAGGGCGAGTATCATTCCTGGAAATCCAGCGCCTGTGCCTATATCCATCAAAGAGTTTACTTTTGGAAGAAATTTGATGGGATATACTGCATCGTAGATAAAACTGTTGAGCGTTTCTTCATCTTTTGCACCTGTAAGGTTATGGATTTTATTCCATCTATACAGATGCTCCTTATATTTTTGTAGATTTGTAAAAAAATCCTCAGGCAGTTGAAGTTCTGCATTTTGGAGCGTCTCTTTGAGATTCAATAATGAACCTTAGGAAAAGAGTTTTTTCATCATAGTAAAAAAGATTTTGAAAACTCCCTTATTTCCTACCGTATTATCTATAAACTCATCATAAGTCATTTTCTTATCTTCTAGAAAACCATGAAGATATTTTTCACTAGCTTCCATACCACCAGCCTTTTCGAGTTCTATTAGTTTTGCATAAATTGGTTCTATAACTTTTATAGCATCTCTTGGTGCAGCTTTTCTAAATGCAGTACAAGAAATCATCTCATTTGTAATAGGATCCATTTTTGGTTCAAATTCAGTAACAACCCAGTAAAAACTTCCATCTTTAGCAAGGTTTTTTACAAGAGCCAGCATATTGCCTCCTTTTTGAATTCTATCCCACATCATTTTAAAAACAATTTTTGGCATATCAGGGTGTCTGATGATAGAGTGAGGCTTCCCGATAAGTTCATCTTTGGTATAACCTGCTATCTCTACAAAATAGTCATTCGCATACTCAATAATACCTTTTTTATCTGTTTCAGAGACTATATATCTTTTTGTACTCAGTTTAATTTCATGATTAATAGGTTCTGGATGTTTCAAATTCACTCCTTTTGTAAAATTATGACAGATTATACAATGATATTTATTAATTTTATGCAATAATAGAGCAATTAATATGAAAGGTGAATAAAAATGACAAAAGAAGAGACATTAGAAGCTATTGAAAAAGCACGATTAGCACATATAGAACAGATGCGAAAAATTAATATGATGTTACGCGGAAGAGAGGTGAAAAATCCTACAAGTGTTGCCAAAACAGAGTGCCAATTTGGGCAATGGCTCTATGGTGATACAAAGGAATTTCTGAAAAATATCTTAGGCATACAATTTTATGAAGAACTTGATAATGCTCATGAAAAATGGCATACTGAATATGCAAAAATATATGAGTTAGTTGTGCCTAAGAAAAAAGGGGGATTTTTTTCAAAGCTTCTAAGTAGCGAGGAGGTAGATGAAATGGCATTAGATAAAGCAAAAGCTTATAACAATGACCTTGAGCCAAATACAGAAAATTTACTGAGAATGCTTGAGAAGTCAAAACGACGCATAAATGCAATGAGTGAATCTAAATTTGCATAATCTTATGTAAATTTAGATATAATATCAAAATAGAAACATTTCAAAAATAGGAATTTACATGATGCGTTTAGTTTTACTTACTTTTCTTTTAGTTTTCAACCTTCAGGCGAGCTCGCTCTTTACTAATACGGAGCAGTTAAATACTAGCAAATATATTGAGAGTCTTAAAAACTTGATTTTAGCTACTGAAAAAACGAGGGGATTGACAAACTCTTATTTGAATGGAAATTCAGCTGCTATGTTGCTTGTCTTTGCTAGTAGAGACGATATGAAGAATGCTATAGGTAATATGGAATCATTGCCATTAGCAAGTGACCCTGTTATTAATTCTAGTGCGACAGCAATTTCTCATGCTGTTATAAACTTAAATCATAAAGCATTTAAAGAAGCCCCTAAAAAAGTTTTTTCTGCTTATACAGTACAGATAGGACAAATGCTGATGCTTGCACAGAGTGTTAGTAAGAGATTTGCGAAAAACTTGACTCCTTTTGGAAAAAATATATCTTCTACTATGATGGAAATTATGTTGCCAATGACAGAATATACAGGGAGATTACGAGGGGAAGGTGCAGGGATTGCAGCAAAAGGAAAAGCGACACGAGCTCAGGTAGAATCTATTCAAGCACTTCTTTATGAATTACAGTCTTCAAATACAAAACTACAAAATAGTATGGCAACAATTATGAGTAATTATTCAGGTAAATTACCACAAACTATTAATATGAAACTTGCACTCATCAAGAAAGAGGTAGAAAATTATATTATGATTACACAGACAAAACTTTTAAAAAATCCACACAGTGTTGATGCAAACAGATATTTTAATCAGGGAACGAATATTATTAATAATATTGTATCAGTCTATAATATGAGTAATGAGGCAATTGCTAAAGATGCAAAAGGGTGGTTCTAATCCACCCTTTTATATCTCTGTTTGTAAAAAAATCTTCATCTTATCTGCAGGTAATGGCTTAGAATAGAAGTATCCTTGTATAGCATTACAACCATTGTCAAGCAAGAACTCTTTTTGCTCTTCTTTTTCAACCCCTTCAGCGATTAAATCTAAATTTAAACTTTTAGCGAGGGCTATAATAGCCTTTGTAATGGCAATACCATCTTCATCTTTTGGCACATCATCTATAAAAGATTTATCAATTTTAAGTTTATTGAGAGGGAGTTTTTTTAAGTATGAAAGGGAAGAATACCCTGTTCCAAAGTCATCGACTGAGATATGTATGCCTTGATTATGAATCTGCTCCAATAACTGTATAGAATATTCTGGATTTTGCATAACCTGCGTTTCGGTAACTTCAAGCTCAAGCCACTCTTTTTTGAAATTATATTGATGCATAGTCTCAAATAAAAAATTACTAAAATCTTCTTGTTGGAGTTGCGCCATAGCAAGATTAAGAGAGAGTCTTCCTGGATGGACTCCTTCTTTGTACCATTGAGAAAATTGTTGCATAGCCTCTTGCATTACTAAACGGTCAATTTGAACAATGAGTCCAAGCTCTTCTGCAAGAGGAATAAAATCTGCAGGTGAGACAATGCCAAGGGTAGGGTGTTGCCATCTTACAAGTGCTTCCATTCCAGTAACCTTTTTTTCAAGGGAATTTACTTGTGGTTGGTAGTAAACACGAAATTGTTTCTCTTTTATGGCTACACGCAGAGAATTTTCTAAAACAACTTTTTTGTAAGCATATTGGGACATATCTGTTGAGTAAATTTGGTAAGTATTTCGACCTTCTTCTTTTGCCTTATACATGGCTGTATCTGCAAATTTAATTAGATTACTTTTGTCTTGTGTATGTTTAGGATAGAGAGATATACCAATACTCGTTGTGATGTGAAGCTCTTTTGATGCTAGTTTTATAGGTTCTTGCATGGTTTTGATGATTTTATTTGCAATAGCAGAAATAGTATCAATTTTTTTTATGTTGTTAAGAATGATGGTAAACTCATCTCCTCCAATCCTAGCAAGTGTATCGTCATGCCGAACCGACTCTTGCAGTCTATTTGCAAACTCTTGAAGGACTTTATCGCCAATTTGGTGTCCTAAAGAGTCATTAATATCTTTAAAATGGTCAAGGTCGAGAAAAAGGAGTGCAAAGCCTGTATTGTGATTTTTTGCATTATTTATTGTCTCTACAATTTTTTGTTGGAAATAGGCTCTATTTGGTAAATTTGTAAGTGGGTCATGGCTTGCTTGATATTTTAGTAATTTGGCTTGTTTTTCAACAAGTTCTGAGACTAAAATATTTTGCGTGACATCAGTAGCAAAAATAACATAGACTTTTTTAGAATTATAGTACATATGTTGCAGATTTGATTGGACATGATAGACTGTTCCATCTTCTCGAGTATGTATTGTTTGAATCATAATATAGGGAGCTGGTGTATCTTCATACTGATTTTTCAGTTCTTGTGCTTTTTCTTTGCTTATACTTTTATTTATATCAAAGACTGTAAGTGCTAAAAATTCCTTTTTTGTATAACCTAAAGAGTCGCAGGCTGTACTATTTGCATATAAGTATCTATCTGTTTCCCAATCTAGAATGTAGATTTCATTTGCTGAGTTTTCAATGATAGAACTAAGCTCTTGAGCTTTTTTTTCACTTTTTACCTGCTGTGTAATATCTTGAGTAGTTCCAATAAGCTTAATTGGAGTGCCATTTTTGTCATAAAGAGCTTGTGCCGTGAGTAGAACATCTTTAACGCTTCCATCTTCGGTGCGAATTTTGCCTTTAAAACTGCTTGCTTCATGACTTGCAAGTAGTTTTTCTATAGCAAGTTTTGCACGAGGAACATCTTCAGGGACGAGGTGTGATAAAAATGTTTCAAAGGTAGGTTCTATGGAGAAAGGTTCAAATCCATAGAGACGGTAGCTATTCTCCGACCAGATAGATTTATGGGTTATCAAATCAACTTCCCAACTTCCAAGATGTGAAATTTTTTCTAATTGTCTAAAACTATCTTCTCTTGCTTTAAGCTTTTTTAGGGCAGTTTGAATATTATCGTTTTCTATATCAATCGGCATTTTTTAATCCTTTGGAAGCATATGTCCCATTTCGTCGCGTTTTACATTGAGATACCCACTATTATGTATATTTGGTTCCATAACAATAGGAATACGCTCAACAATCTCTACTCCACTGATAGAGTTGATTTTATTAGGGTTGTTTGTGAGAAGTTTTATTTTTTTAATATTGTAATGGTTGAGTATAAAAGTTACAATTTCATAAGTTCTCTCATCTGCTGCAAAACCGAGCTGGTGGTTTGCTTCAACGGTATTAAAACCCTTGTCTTGCAAGGCATACGCATTTATTTTGTTTAAAAGACCAATATCGCGTCCCTCCTGTCTTAGGTAAATAACCATACCCCCTGTTTCATGTGCCATTTTGAGACCATACTCTAACTGGTCACGACAATCGCACTTCAAACTTCCTATGGCATCACCTGTCAAACATTCAGAGTGTACTCTGACTATTGGCACTTCTGCTAACTCTTTTGATGCAATAACAAGATGCTCTTTTACACCTTGTTTAAATGCTTTTACATTAAAATCACCAAATCTTGATGGCAAATTTGCTACTTCTGAAATTTCTATGTTCATTCTTTAATCTTTAAATGGGTAAAATTTTAGAACTATTATACCAAAATAAAGGTTTGAAAATGTTTCAAAGATTTCGTAGAACTCGTTTAAATAAACAGCTTCGCTCACTTGTAAGAGAGACACATGTATCAACAGAGGATTTTATCTATCCTCTTTTTGTAAGAAGTGGTGAAAATATTAAGAGTGAAGTTGCCTCTATGCCAGGTGTATTTCAGATGAGTATTGATGAGGTGTTAAAAGAGTGTGAAGTGCTTAAGGGTTTAGGTCTTTACTCCATTATACTTTTTGGTATTCCTGATGTAAAAGATTCTATTGGAAGTGATGCCTTGTGTGAGCATGGTATTATTGCTTCGGCTGTGCGTGCCATAAAAAAAGCACATCCAGATATGTTTGTTGTAACAGATCTCTGTTTTTGTGAATATACCGATCATGGGCATTGTGGAATTATTGATGAAGAGCATGAAACGGTAGATAATGATGCAACACTTGAGATTTCAGGGCAACAGGCAATAGTCCATGCAAAAGCAGGAGCAGATATGATAGCACCATCTGGTATGATGGATGGTATTATTGAGACAATGAGAGCTTCACTTGACAAAGCAGGATTTGAAAATCTTCCTATTATGGCATACTCTACAAAATTTGCTTCAGGATACTATGGACCATTTCGTGATGTAGCAGAATCTACACCGAGTTTTGGCGACCGTGCTTCGTACCAGATGGATCCTGCAAATCGCCGTGAAGCAATTGCAGAGAGCATAAGTGATGAGGCTCAGGGTGCAGACATTTTGATGGTAAAACCAGCGCTTGCTTATCTTGACATCGTCCGAGAGATAAAAGATAGTACAAGCCTTCCTATGGCAGTCTATAATGTAAGTGGTGAGTATGCTATGATTAAGTTTGCTGGTATGAATGATTTGATTGATTATGACCGTGTTGTAATGGAGACGATGATAGGCTTTAAGCGTGCAGGTGCAGATATAATTATCTCTTATCATGCAAAAGAAGTGGCACAGATGCTACAAAAAAGTTAATTTAAAGAAAAGGATTTTATTGTGAGACATTTTTTAACACTCAAAGATTATACTAAAGAAGAGATTTTAGAAATTATTGAGATAGGTTTAGAGATAAAAAAAGATTTAAAAGCTGGTAACTACAAAAAAGAGCTTGAGATGCAAACTCTTGCTATGATTTTTGAAAAGAGTTCCACACGCACGCGTGTAAGTTTTGAGACTGGAATGTTTCAACTTGGTGGGCATGCACTCTTTCTTTCAAATCGTGATATTCATTTAGGAAGAGGAGAGCCTGTAAAAGATACAGCCCGTGTTATCTCTTCTATGTGTGATATGGTTATGATACGAACTTTTAAGCACTCAATGATAGAAGAGTTTGCTTCTTACTCAAAAGTACCTGTAATTAATGGTTTAACAGACTCTTTTCACCCTGTACAACTTTTAGCAGATTATATGACTATTAAAGAGTATGGTATGGAGAAAAATCTTGTTGTTGCTTATATTGGTGATGGAAATAATATGACAAATTCATGGTTGATGCTTGCTGCGAAACTTGGATTTGAATTGCGTATTGCAACTCCAAAAGGGTATGAAGTAGATAATGAAGTACTTCGTGATGCTATGGATATTGCAACAGAGAGTGGAGCAATTATTAAAGTAATGAACGATCCTAAAGAGGCAGTTCGTGGTGCGACAATAGTTACAACTGATACTTGGGCATCTATGGGACAAGAGGATGAAAAAGAGCAACGCATCAAAGATTTTAAAGGTTTTATGGTAGATGAAAGAATGATGGCTGTTGCTGATAAAGATGCAAAATTTTTACACTGTCTTCCTGCCTATAGAGGGCAAGAAGTAAGTGAAGAACTTTTGGAAAATCATGCCGATATTGTATTTTCTGAGGCAGAAAATCGTTTGCATGCTCAAAAAGGGCTTATGGTTTGGCTCAATGCTCATAGAGGGTAAACTTTTTAGTAGTTTATTCCTGTAAGAGAGCGTATCTGTTCTATAAGAGGTGATGTGACTGTTCGTGCTTTATTTGCACCTGTCTTTAAAATATCACGCACCTCGTCTTGGTGCATTTTATAATACTCTCTTTTTTCTCTGTATGGTGCGAAATATTCCCAAATCACATCATGCAAATAGAGTTTAAAGTGTCCATGTCCTTCTCCCCCGCGCTTGTATCTCTCTTGAAGCTCTTGGCACTCATTTTCATTTAAAAAAAGTTTTGCCATATTATAAACATTACAGTTTTCATACTCTTTTGGTGCTTCAAGTGCTATCTGTTCTGTTACAATTTTTTTGATGGTTTTGAGTTGTTTTTTCTCTTCGCCAAAAATATTTACAGTGTTTTTGTAACTTTTTGACATTTTTTGTCCATCAGTTCCAGGAACTGTGGCTACATCTTCTTCTATCTTAAATTCAGGAAGTTTAAAAACTTCACCATATTCATTGTTAAATTTGATGGCAATGTCACGGGCAATCTCTACATGTTGTATTTGGTCTTTTCCAACGGGAATAATGTCAGGAGAGTATAGAAGTATATCTGCTGCCATTAAAACAGGATAAGAGAAGAGTGAATGGTTTGCTGAGATGCCTTTTGCTACTTTATCTTTGTAGCTATGAGCGCGTTCAAGAAGTCCCATTGGTGTAAATGCAGAGAGTACCCAGTAAAGCTCAAGTACCTCTTTTACATCTGATTGTACCCAAAAGGTTGATTTTTCAGGGTCAATTCCAAGGGCTAAAAAGTCCGTAGCAGTTTGCATGGTAAGCTCTGCTAGTCGCTCTCCACCATTGCCACTACTCATAGCATGGTAGTTTGCTATAAAGGCGAAAGTGTCATTCTCTTTTTGAGCATCTACCATCTGTTTGATTGAACCAAAGTAGTTGCCAATATGTAAATCACCTGAGGGTTGAATACCAGTTAATACACGCATAATAAAGATTCCTAATTTTTTAGAGCATATTATACCCATCTCAGCTTTATTTTGCTATTATAAATTAAAAAGTATTAGGAAAAATAATGTTATATAATTGGATTTTATGGTTTCATATCGTTTCTGTTATTTCGTGGTTCGCAGTGCTTTTTTATCTGCCTCGTTTATATGTTTATCATGTAGAAAACAGTGAGAATAAAGGCTTTATTGAAGTTGTGAAAATTCAGGAGATGAAACTTTACAAATATATTGGTGTACCTGCAATGTGGGCTACAATTATTAGTGGCTCTTTTTTAGTCTATTTTGGAGATTGGATGCATTCTCCTTGGTTATATATTAAACTCTTTTTGGTAGTAATTCTCTTAGGATATTTTCACTCTTTAGGTGTTTTACGCATTAAACTACTTGAAGATAGATGCACAAAAAGTGGAAAGTTTTTTCGTTTTTACAATGAAGTGCCTACAATTCTAATGCTCTTAATTGTGGCAATGGTTGTATTTAAACCATTCTAAAAACAGAACAAAGATTTATTTCTTGTTCTGCTCTTCTTCTTTCATTTTTTTGTAGAAGTAAAAGCTGAGAACTGTTAGCCCTAAACCTCCTACAATAAAAGTAATTGCAAGTGCCATTACTTCTCTCCTCGTTTTTTTGCTTTAAAGAGAAGTGGTGTTCCAGTAAAATCAAATGCCTCTCTCATTTTATTTGTCAAATAGCGTCTATATGTAAAGTGTAAACCTTTTGGTTTATTCATAACAATGGCAATTTTTGGTGGTCTTGTTTCGTACTGTGTTGCGTAGTAGATGCGAATAACTTGTCCATGCATACTTGGAAGTGTATGTCTGCGAAGTGCTTTTTCTATTACTTCATTGAGTCTTGATGTTGTAATTCTTTGTGAGTAGTTTTCATTGATTTGTAAAATCATATCATGAAGTTTGTCCACTCTTTGGTGTGATTTTGCAGAGAGTGTTAAAATTGGTGCGTAGGCTAAAAACTTAAATCTATCACGCACTTCTTGAATGATTTTATCATGCTCTTCTCGTTTTGCAATATCCCATTTATTTAGAACTATGATACAGGCAAGTCTGTTTTGGTCAACTAAGCCTGCTATTTTCTCATCAAGATCTAAAAAAGGTTCACTTGCATCTAAAACAACTAAAGCCATATTTGCATTTTCAAGCATATCTTTTGTACGCATCAGTGCAAATTTTTCTATGCCTACGATTTTACCGCGACGACGAAGTCCTGCTGTATCTACAAATGTAAGTTGTTTGTCTTGGTAATTTATGGTCTCATCAATAGGGTCAATAGTCGTTCCAGCGACACTACTTACAACGGAGCGTTCTTCACCGAGTAGGGCGTTAAGTAGAGAACTTTTTCCAACATTTGTACGCCCAATAATAGCAATTTTTATATGGTTGATGTCATTTTCATCAAACTCTTTAATACGGTCATTTTGAGCAAAAATAGAGTCATCTTCAACCTCCTCTTCATCCCAGTAGATAAAGCCATCATCCTCTTCATCTTCAGCATATTGAGAGAAAAATGTTTCATCGTCAATAGGTGCTTCTTCAACAATTTCTACTGCGACTTCTTCTTCATCTTCTTTTATTTTGTCACTCTCAGGAAGTTTATCGTATATCCACTCCAAAAGTTCCACAGTATTTCTATTGTGTGAAACAGAAATTCCAAAGATGGCATCGGTACCAAACTCATAAAATTCCCAAAGTTTCTCTTTCATTTTGTCATTATCAATTTTATTTACCACAAGGGCAATATCTTTTCCCATAGCTTGGAGTTCATAAAAAAGTTTTTTATCTTCCTCTTCAGGAAGCCCTTTTCCATCTACCATAAAGAGAATAATATCTGCTTTGTATGCAGCTTTAAGTGACATCTCTTTGATTTTATCAAAAAGTTCACAGCCTTTGTCAAGACCACCAGTATCGAGAAGTTGTGCCTCTTTATCAATAATGATGGCAGTTTTGCGTTTAACATCGCGTGTTGTTCCTGCCAAATCCGAAGTGATAGCATCACGATTTTTTATAAGACGATTAAAGAGTGAGCTTTTTCCAACATTTGGACGACCTATAATAGCGATTTTTTTCATGAAGTGTACCTTGTAAAACTTATATGCGAAAGAATTTTTATGAAATTATAGCTAAATTTTAAGCTCCCTTAATTTATAGGAAATTTTTTACTATAATGGCATAAAAAAATAGAGTGAGCTTTTTATGAAACAATATTATTCGTACGCCACATTTAGTAAAGATACAAAACAACTTATAGCAAAAATAAAACCATTTCAAGCTGATGCAATTTTAGCCATTGCACGAGGGGGAATGACACTCTCTCATGCCATGGCTGAGGGCTTAAATATACGAGATGTTCAGAGTATCCGTACGGAGCTTTATGATGGAGCATGTAAACGCAGTGATGTAACACTTTTTGGAGAGTGCCTCTTTCGTGAGCATGTGCGAAGAGTTTTGGTAGTAGATGACATTGCAGACAGTGGAGAGACGCTTGCGTTTATTATGGATTATCTCAAACGCAGGTTTCCCCTTATAGAGTTTCAATCATGCACACTTTTTTATAAAAAAACATCCATTTATGAGCCAGATATTTGGCTTAATGAAGCAGATAGATGGATAGAGTTTTTCTGGGAGAAGGATTTTATCTAGTACAATATAAACAAACTACACAAAAGAAAATGGTATAAAAAAGATTTTATGCAATTTCATCTTTTTTTCTTTCCTCTGAAACATATCTAGGTTTTGCAAGTGTATATATTAACACTGCTGGGGTGGCGGCGTTGACAACTTTAAAAGGTGTTGGTGAGAAAAAGGCTGAGGCTATTGTGACATATGCTAGGAATAAAAAAGAGTTGAATGTGACACCTTGTAAGAAATAGCCTCTGCTATTTCCTACTCTTAGTGCGTGAATTATGATATAATTTGTGTAAATTATAAGTAGGGGTAGAACATTAATAACACTTCATCAAAGGCTTACTTTTTTGGTTTTTCAAGATGGAAGCATGGATTTATAAGAGTATTTTTTCATGAATACACTCCAAAAAATATTTTTCGTGTTGAAGATAGGCATAGTATATATTTTGATTCAAGACAAGAGAGTGATTTAGAACTGCAAACACAGATAAACGGTAGTTTTTATAAGTTGGACTTTTAATGCTCAAACGATTTTCAAATTTGAATAAAGGCGTACAATATATGCTTATTGCAAGTTTTACATTTGCAATAATGGGGGCTTTTGCAAAACTTGCCTCTGAGAGTATGAGTTCTCTTGAAGTGGTTTTTTTTAGAAATATTGCAGGGGTTTTAATTGTCGGAGCAGCAATTTTGAAAAAACCTATGCAACATGTGGGTGGGAAGCCTCTTTTACTTCTTTTCCGTGGATTTATGGGCTTTGTGGCACTCCTTGCGTTTTTTTACAATATCGCACATATTTCACTTGGAGATGCGATGACCTACTCAAAAACTTCGCCTATCTTTACTGCCATTTTTGCTTGGTTATTTTTAAAAGAGAAATTGAGTTTAAAGGCTTGGCTTGCTGTTTTTGTAGGGTTTGTCGGTATTGTTTTTATAACCCAACCTAGTGGATTTGGATTTACTAAATATGATTGGCTCGGTATATTTTCTGGTGTGGGAGCTGCGCTTGCTTATACTTCTGTAAGGGAGTTAAAACAATTTTACGATACCCGTGCGATTGTCCTCTCCTTTATGGGGGTTGGAACTATTGGTCCTGTGCTACTCTTTTTGATTTCACCCTATATTCATGCACCAGAATTAGATTTTATGCTGGGTGATTTTGTGATGCCTCATGGCATCGTTTGGTTTTATGTTATAGCCATGGGACTCTTTGCAACACTCTCTCAGGTTTTAATGACAAAGGCGTATGGAGAGACAAAGGCAGGTATAGTGGGTGCAGTGAGTTATACAAACATTCTCTTTTCTATCTTGGTGGGCTTGATGCTTGGCGATGCTTTGCCATCTTTGATGACCTCTTTTGGTATAACTTTGATTGTATTTGCAGGAATTATGGTTGCTCGTGATAAGTAAGAATTAGAAAGTTTTTGTTATAATACGAATGCTCCCGACAAATTGTATTTGTCGGTGGCACAATACCAATACTAGGAGAAGCTTATGAAAAAGTTTCACCTAAAGTTGACTTTTATAGTTTGGCGACTAAAAGTCAACTTTGAGCTGAAGAGGGTTTAACCCTCTTTGCTGTATTGGTATTATATAATAAATTTTATAAATAGGCAAAAAATTATGAAACTTTTAGCTGGACCTTGTGTCATAGAGAGTGAAGAGAATATTTTTAAGATAGCAAAAGAGTTAGAAAAATATGAAAAAGATAGTACGATAGACTTCTATTTTAAAGCAAGTTTTGATAAAGCAAATAGAACTTCTTTAGATTCTTTCCGTGGGCTAGGAATGGATGAGGGACTTCGTATTTTACAAAAAGTAAAAGATGATTTTGGCTACAAAATTGTGACTGATGTGCATGAGAGTACACAGGTAAATGCAGTATCTGAGGTTGTGGATATGCTTCAAATTCCTGCGTTTTTATGCCGGCAAACAGATTTACTTGTAGCATGTGCAAAGACAGATAGAGAGGTAAACATCAAAAAAGGGCAGTTTATTAACCCACCTGATATGCAATACTCTGTTATGAAAGTCTTAAAAACACGAGGATGTGACGAAATAAGCTATGAAAATGCACAAAAACATGGTATTTATTTGACTGAGAGAGGAAGCTCTTTTGGTTATGGGAACATTGTTGTCGATATGCGTTCTTTGGTAATTATGAGAGAGTTTGCACCAGTCATCTTTGATGCGACACACTCTGTGCAGATGCCAGGTGCGCTTGGTGGAAAAACAGGTGGTGATAGCTCAATGGTGCCTTACCTTGCAAGTGCAGCTGCAGCAGTGGGTGTTGATGGTTTCTTTTTTGAGACACATTTTGACCCAAACATCGCACTCTCTGATGGACCAAATATGGTAAAATTAGATGAGCTAGAAACTTTAGTAGAAAAAATCAAAAAAATTCAAGAAATTAAATAAAAAGGAAAAAAATGAACTTAATTGAAGGTAAATTACGCGTAATAAATGGCAAAAAAATTGCAATAGTAAGCACAAGATGGAATCACTTTATAGTTGACAGACTTGTAGAGGGTGCAAAAGATGCATTTGACCGTCATGGTGGCAATACAGAGGATTTAACACATGTTTTAGTTCCAGGTGCGTTTGAACTTCCAATGATAGTTGACCAACTTTTAGCAAGTGGAAAATATGATGCAATTTGTGCTTTAGGTGCAGTTATTCGTGGGAGTACGCCTCATTTTGATTATGTGGCAGCTGAGGCTACAAAAGGTATATCTTCAATGAGTTTAAAATATCAAAAACCAGTAGCATTTGGACTTTTAACAACAGATACAATTGAGCAGGCAATAGAGCGTGCAGGTACAAAAGCTGGAAACAAAGGTTTTGAAGCTATGGGCGTTGTTATTGAGATGCTTGATCTATATGAGGCACTATAATGGCAACTAGACAACAAGCAAGAATGGCAGTAGTAAGCCTCCTTTATGCGTATGATTTAGGAAATGGAAATACATCTGAACACTCAAGTGAAATTCTTGAAGAGAAAAAAATCCGTAATAAACAAAAAGATTTTGCACTCACTCTCTATGAGGGTGTGATGGAGCATCTTGAAGCAGTGGACAAAGCCATTATTACACATCTCAAAGATTGGGATTTTGAGCGTTTAGGGGCTATTGAGAGAGCAACACTTCGTTTAGCAGCGTATGAGATTCTCTTTTCTGAGCTTGATTCTGCTGTGGTTATTAATGAAGCAGTAGAGATTACAAAGGCATTTGGAACAGAACAGTCTCCTAAATTCATCAATGGTGTTTTAGACGCAATAGCTAAAGATAAAAAGTAGATTTTATGAAAATAGTCCTCCTCTTAAAAAGCTTAAAGTAGAGAAGAAAATTTCTAAAAAAGGCTTGGTTGCCATGGATGAAATTTCTGCATATAAGGATAAAATGGAGTGCTATACATGTCATGATACTTGGGTGCCATAGTGTTATGGTTGTCATGTGAAAATGATAGCGAAAAAGTTTAAAATTCAAAAGCCTAAAATTGATAATTTTGGTATTGATTGGAGTCGTTTTGTAGATGAGAATGGAACACTCTTACAAACAGTAGATGATCATTGGAATTTGGCAACGGCACTCTCAAATGAGCAACGAAGTAAACTTGACAGACGAGGTGTTTGTCTCTCTTGTCATAAAGATATTCCAAAAGGAAATTTAGCAGTTTCTGCCATGACGCACATTGCCCAGATGGCAAACATAAAAATAGATGAAAAAGAGCATAATGCTATTTTAAATAAAATATTAAATCTTGGAGCTTGGTTACAGGTTTTAGGTGGTATTTTTGTAGTATGGATTATACTCTATGTTCTTTATAGAATTTTCTTTAAAAACAGATCAATAAGCTCAAGAAACAGAGGATGGAAATAGTGAAAAGATTAACAAAAGAAGAGGCACTTGCTCTTCTGAAAAATGCCGATTTAAAAGAGCTTGGTAAGATGGCAACAGCTCGTAAAAAAGAACTCCATCCAAAAGGAATTACAACTTTTGTAATTGATAGAAACATTAACTACACGAATATTTGTTGGGTTGATTGTAAGTTTTGTGCATTTTATCGTCATGAAAAAGATGCAGATGCCTATGTACTTACTTTTGATGAGATAGATGCAAAAATAGAGGAACTTTTGGGTATTGGTGGGACGCAAATACTCTTTCAAGGTGGCGTACATCCAAAACTTAAAATTGAGTGGTATGAGGAGTTGGTGGAGCATATTCATCAAAAATATCCGACAATTACCATTCATGGATTTAGCTCTATTGAAATTGATTTTATCGCTAAAGTTTCTCGTATATCGGTTGAAGAAGTGCTTGAGCGTCTTCAAGCAAAAGGTTTGGCTTCCATTCCTGGAGCTGGAGCAGAGATACTCTCAGATAAAGTGCGTGACATCATTGCACCAAAGAAAATTGACTCTAATGTTTGGGTAGATATTCACCGTAAAGCACATAAACTTGGTATAAAATCAACGGCAACTATGATGTATGGAACGGTTGAAACAGATGAAGACATTATAGAACATTTTGATATGATACGCAATCTTCAAGATGAAACGGGTGGTTTTAGAGCTTTCATTATGTGGAGCTTTCAGGGAAAAAACACGGAACTTTTAGCACAAATTCCAGATATGGAAAAACCCTCATCGAACCGTTATCTGCGTTTGTTAGCTGTGGCAAGACTCTATCTTGATAATGTGCCAAACATTCAAAGCTCTTGGGTGACACAAGGTCCATACATTGGGCAGATGGCTCTGCATTTTGGGGCAAATGATTTAGGAAGTACCATGATGGAAGAGAATGTTGTAAGCTCAGCAGGTGCTTCGTTTAGTATGGCAAAAGATGAGATGATAGACCTTATAAAAGATATAGGCGAAATACCAGCAGTACGCAATACAGCGTATGAGACTTTAGAGATATTTGAGTAGATAATGAAAAAAATAGTTTTTACACTTTTAATAATAGGACAGATTTTAATGGCAGCGAAAATAGATAGCATCGAAGTAGAGGGCATTAAAGTTCCTCTTATTTTTGAAAAAGATACAAGACTTCCTCTTGTAAATACTCAAATAGTCTTTACAAATAGTGGAAGCATTACAGATAAAAAAATCGCAGGAGTTGCAAAATTTTCTGCAAAGATTTTAAATGAAGGTACAAAAAAATTAGGTTCTAATGGCTTTGCAGATAAGTTAGAATCTCGTGCTATTCATATATCGGCACATAGTGGAACGGAGACTTTTGTAGTTGAAATGAGTTCACTTACAGATGAATTTGCAAACTCTGTAAAGTATTTGAGTGAGTTATTGCAAGATCCAAACTACTCTGATACAGCGTTAAGTAAAGTAAAAACTATGACTATTGGAGCGCTCAGTAAAAAAGAGAATGACTATGACTATGTTGCATCAAATGAGCTAAAAAAATTGCTATTTCCAAATACACCTTTGGCAAATCCTAGTGCAGGAACAGCTAAAAGTGTAGCAACGATTACACTTCAAGATGTAAAAGGCTTTGTGAAAAAACATCTTGTAATTTCTCGTGCTATTGTTGTTGTGGGTGGTGATGTTGATTTGGCAGATGTGAAGAAAAAAGTCAAAAAAATTCTCAAACTTTTACCAAAAGGAGAGAGCGAACCACTTCCTCACTACAATACAAGTGCAAAAGCCCAGACAAGCATCTTAAAACGAGATACAAAACAGGCATATATCTATTTTGGTTCTCCATACAATATGGCTGTAAATGATGCAGATTATTACAAAGCAAGAGTAGCTACTTTTATACTGGGAACTGGTGGATTTGGCAGTCGTTTGATGGAAGAGATACGCGTCAAACGAGGGCTTGCTTACTCTGCTTATGCAACTGTTCATGTGAGTAAATCAAGCTCTTATCTAACAGGCTATTTACAAACAAAAATTGATACGATGGATGAGGCAAAAAAGACGGTAAAAGATGTCATTGCTAAGTTTGTAAAAGAGGGTGTAACAGCAGATGAGTTGGAGCAGACTAAGAAATTTTTACTTGGAAGTGAACCACTTCGTGTAGAGACTATGAGCCAAAGACTCAACCGTACATTTATGGATTATTACAAAGGTTTTGCTCTAAATCACTCTGAAGTAGAGTTGAAAAAGATAAAAGAGTTACAACTTAAAGATTTGAATGATTTTATAAAAAAACATACTGAGATTTTAGAGCAGAGTTTTGCAATAGTGACACAATAGTATTGCAATATGTCATATATTTCTTTTTTAATAACTTTTTCAGTTATTATTTAGTTAAAAAATAGAAGGGTTTGATATGTCAATTCAATATAAACCATTTATAAAATGGGTTGGTGGAAAAAGAGGATTATTGGATCAAATTTTACCACTTTTTCCAAATGAATTTGAGAATTATCATGAGCCTTTTTTAGGTGGTGGAGCTCTCTTCTTTGAACTTTTTTCGCAAGGAAAACTTAAAGACAAAAAAGTATTTTTATCTGATATAAATAGTGAACTGATTAATGTTTATACGGTAGTAAAAAGTATGCCTTATGAGTTAATAGAAAATTTAAAGCATTATAAACAAGAGCATAGCAAAGAGTTTTACTATAAAGTACGAGAGTTAGATAGAAAAGAGAATTATAATAAGTTGTCAGAACTTGAAAAAGCAACAAGATTTATATATCTAAATAAAACTTGTTTTAATGGTTTGTATCGCGTCAATAAAAAGGGTTATTTTAATACACCAATAGGAAGTTATAAAAATCCAAATATTTCTGATATTGATACGATCTTAAATGCAAGTGAAGCTCTCCAATATGCTACTTTAAAACATCAACCATTTAAAGAGATCGTAAATAGTGTGAAAGAGAACGATCTTGTATATTTTGATCCACCATATTATCCACTAAACGATACCTCAAGCTTTACCTCTTACGATAGTAATTGCTTTTTAGAAAATGAGCAGTTTGAACTATTTGAAGTTTTTGATAAATTAGCAGATAAAAAAGCAAAAGTAATTCAAAGTAATTCTGATACAGATTTTATAAAAGATTTGTATAAAAGATTTGATATAAATATTGTAAACGCAAACAGATTTATAAATAGTAAAAGTAGTGGGCGTGGAAAGATTAATGAAATATTGATTAAAAATTTATAGGAGAAATAAGATGAATTACCAAAAATTTATAATAAAACAAAATATACAACCTGTAAATGCTTTTGAATATTTGTATAAGAACTTTTTACCAACAATTGCAAATCATTCATATTTAGTAGATTGGAATAAGGTAAATGAAAATAGATTTAAATATGAAATATTATTAAATATTTTAAATACTCTTCTAAACCTTGATGAAATAAGTTTTAAAAATAATTTCTTTACTTTAGTGCAACGCTATCCTGAAATTGTTGAAGTATTTCCTATTCTTTTAGCTACAAGAGAAAAGGAATTAGAATTTATTGATGAAAATAGTATAAATTTAAATTTAGAAAAATATAGTTTTATAAAACCTTATATACTTAATAATGATATTGTGGAACACTATTATAGTTTTTTTGAAAAAACAGGTTTAAAATATCTATTTTGTTTTTCTAAATTAACAAATTTAGTTGATTATGTTTTTGGTGTAGAAGTTGGTTTAAATAGCAATGCTAGAAAAAATAGAACGGGTTCATTGATGGAAGCAACAGTATCTACTTACTTAAATCTTTTTTGCCAACATAATAGTCAATATTCATATATTGAACAAGCAACTCAAAAAAGAATTTATGAACTTTTTGGATATAAAATAGATATAGATAAGAATAGGAGAAGATTTGATTTTGCTTTATTTAATAAAAAGAGTAGTAAATTATATTTAATTGAGGTAAATTTTTATAGTTGTGGTGGATCTAAATTAAAAGCAACTGCAGGAGAGTATCAATATCTTAATGATTTTCTTAAATTACAAAATATTGAATTTATTTGGATTACTGATGGTAAAGGATGGCTAACTGCATTAAATTCACTTGAAGAAACATTTTATCATAATGATTATGTTATTAATTTAGATATGGTTAAAAATGGTATTTTAGATACTATTTGTTTAGATTAAAAAATGTCTAAAATGAAAAAACTAAATCCTGAAAATTTTGAACAAGAGTGTACAACGGTTTGGAGTTTTGCTCGTAGGGGAAAATGGGCGACACATAAGAGTAGTTATAGAGGGAATTGGGCTCCTGAAGTGGTAAGAAACCTTATTTTACGCTACTCAAAAGAGGAAGATTATTTGCTTGATCCTATGATTGGTGGAGGAACGACGGCAATAGAGTGTAAACTTTTAAATAGAAACCTTTTAGCACTTGATATTAATTCAAACGCTATCGCTATTACAGAAAATGCCTTAGACTTTGAAAGTGAATTTAATCCAAAGATAAAATTAGATATAAATGATAGCAGAAAATTGGATATGCTTAAAGATGAGAGTATAGATTTTATTTTAAACCATCCACCATATGTAGATATTATTAAATATTCTGATAAACAAATAGCAGGAGATCTTTCCAATATACATGATTTAGATCTTTTTTGTGATGAAATAGAAAAGGTAGCTAAAGAGTTTTATAGGGTTTTAAAAAAAGATAAATTTTGTGCTATATTAATAGGTGATACAAGACGAAAAAAGATGTATCAGCCTTTAGCTTTTAAAGTAATGCAGAGATTCTTAAAAGTTGGATTTGAACTAAAAGAGGACATCATAAAACATCAACATAATTGCAAAGCTACTGGTTTTTGGGTAAATAAAAGTAAAGAGGCAAATTTTTTATTGATTATGCATGAACATCTTTTTATTTTTAAAAAGTAGTGATGCATGACACTCATAGGACAAATAGAACGCATACTTTTTGAGGGTGATGATGGCTTTTTCATAGCTGTTTTAAAGAGTGGTGAGAGGGTAAGTGGTAGCTACTTTGAGAGTGATGTTGCTAACATTAAAGGTTCTGCTATTACCCTTGAGGGGGAGTGGCAGGAGCATAAAAAATATGGAAAAACTTTTAAATTTGATGCTATAAAAGTCAATCAAAACGAACTTTTTTTCTTCTTAAATAAAATCATAAAAGGCTTTACAAAAAAGCTCTCTGCTGAACTTATAGAACATTTTGGACAAGAGGGGCTTGTGGATGTTTTAGATAATGATATAGAAAAGCTTTTAGAGTTTAAGGGCATAAAAGAGAAACGCCTTAAAAAAATTCAAGCTTCATGGAAGCAGTTTCGCTCTATGCGTCGTTTAGGTGAGTTTCTTACTCCTTATGAGGTCTCTCCTATTTTACTTACTACCATAGCTACGGCTATGAAAGATGTAGATGAACCCTGCACAAAGATTAAAGCAAATCCCTATATTCTTACAAATATTAACTCCATAGGTTTTAAACGAGCCGATGAACTTGCTCTAAAAATGGGAGTAGAACCTGAAAATGAACAACGCATCAGCTCTGCTATGGATTATGTACTGCTTAATTATTGTGAAGCACAGGGAAACTCTTGCATTGCTAAAGAGGTGCTTTTTGGTGGGCTTGATGAGATGCTTGGGTTTACAGACAAACGCAATCTATATGAGGGAGCTTTGGTGGAGAGAGTGGCAGAGCAGAGCATTGTTGTCATGAAAAATGAGCGAGTCTCTCCTGCACGGCTTTATGATGCTGAGAAGTTTTTGTATGATGATTTTCGCACACGAGCAAAACTTGACAGTGGTGGTTTTGTGAAAAATCTTGATGCCTTTTTAGAGGAGAGTTCTCTCAAACTTGGAGCCGAACAAAAAGAGGCAGTCCAGATGATAAACAACGGCGTAAGCCTCCTCTTTTTGGTGGGGTATGCAGGAACAGGAAAGAGTACAACAAGTAAAACCATACTAGAAATTCTTAACACAAGATATGATGCAAAAGAGATAATGACATGTGCATTAAGTGGCATAGCATCTCAAAGAATTAGCGATACAACAGGTTTTGAGTCGGCGACTATTCAGTCACTTCTGGTCAAACATGAGGGGAGTGATATGTTTCCCTATTCGGTTGTTTTAATAGATGAAGCCTCCATGATAAACTCCTCTTTGTTTGCACGATTGATGCAAAAAATCTCTAAAAAAGCCATTGTTATAATTGTAGGAGATGATGCACAATTACCTCCTATTGGGGCTGGAAATGTGTTGAGTGATGTTCTTACACTCAACCTTGCTCCTATTGTAAAACTTACAAAAATTTATAGGCAGAGCGAAGAGCAAGCCATTGCACTCATAGCCAACCAAATCCGTCAAGGAGAAGTGCCTGAATATAGAGCTAAATATGATGACTTTGAGTTTATAGATTTGAGTATTGCCAACTACTATGCTTTAAAACAGCAACTCTCTCAAGAGGCGTTAAAAGAGGTGCGAGAGCAAAATTCTCAAAATATCATAGCAGAGATGTTGCATCGTGTTGTGGAGTCCATAGAAAAAGCGAGATACCGACTAAATAATAAGCAAATAAAAGAGTATTTAAACTATTTTCAAGTGATTACTCCTATGAAAGGTGGCTCTTTAGGTACGACAAACTTAAACAAAGTTTTGCAAGAGTATTTTAATCCGAACCCTAAAAAGTGCATTAAAAAAGGGGAGCAGGAGTTCCGTTTGATGGATAAAGTAGTCCATACAAAAAATGAAAATATGAGTTCATGGAGTGCTGAGGATTTTAAAAATGGGGAAGATGCAAGAGAGCGAAGAATTTTCAATGGAATGAGTGGACTTCTTTTTAAGATAGATAGTGAAGAGGAGCAAGCCTTTGTTTTTTATCCAAATGAGGATGTAGTGGTACAATATGAGTATAATGAACTTCTCTCACATCTGATGCTCTCATACGCACTCACCGTACATAAAGTGCAAGGAATGGAGTATGACATCGTAGTCATCCCTATGAGTTTTACACACTTTATTATGCACAATACAAAGCTTATTTATACTGCCATAACACGAGCAAAACACAAGTGCATCCTCATAGGAGAGGGTGCTGCGTTTGAGTCTGCTTGTAGGCGTGTAGAGACTACAAAGCGAGATACTGTTTTGCTTGAACTTATTTAATTTCTCTCTCGTTCCACCTCTCCCGAGGTGGAATGCATACATAAAGGTGAACTACACTAAAATATTCAAATGGTAAGAAGTAGATACAAGATATATGAACCAACACATCCACATTTTATAACTTACACCATAATTCATTGGTTGCCAATATTTACAAGAAAAGAAAGTGTTCAAACTATTTTAGAGCTAGAGATTATGAAGATATGGAAGGTTTAGTGAAAATAGAGAGGTTTTGGTAGATTAGAGTTGTGTATGCATTCCACCTCAGGAGAGGTGGAACGAGGGAAAGTGCAAGGAATGGAGTATGACATCGTAGTCATCCCTATGAGTTTTACACACTTTATTATGCACAATACAAAGCTTATTTATACTGCCATAACACGAGCAAAACACAAGTGCATCCTCATAGGAGAGGGTGCTGCGTTTGAGTCTGCTTGTAGGCGTGTAGAGACTACAAAGCGAGATACTGTTTTCTCTCGTTCCACCTCTCCTGAGGTGGAATGCATACATAAAGCTAAATTACACTAAAATATTCAAATGGGAAGAAGTAGATACAAGATATATGAACCAACACATCCACATTTTATAACTTGCACCATAATTCATTGGTTGCCAATATTTACAAGAAAAGAAAGTGTTCAAATTATAATAGACTGTATGAAATTCTTACAAGAAAAAGATAATCTAAAAGTTTATGCCTATGTTATACTAGAAAACCATCTTCATATGTTAGTATCAAGTGATGACCTACATAAAACTATGCAATCATTTAAACAATATACAGCAAAACAAATATTAGAGATGTTAAAAAAAGAAAATGTTAAAACTATTTTAGAGCAAATGATGTTTTATAAAAAAGCCAACCATAAAGAAAAAACATATCAAGTATGGGAAGAAGGATATCAACCTAAATTGATACAAGATGATAAAACTATGATTCAAAAGATAAACTATATACATAATAATCCAGTTAAAAGAGGCTATGTGGATGAAGCAAAGCATTGGAGATATAGTAGTGCTAGAGATTATGAAGATATGGAAGGTTTAGTGAAAATAGAGAGGTTTTGGTAGATTAGAGTTGTGTATGCATTCCACCTCAGGAGAGGTGGAACGAGGAAACTTGAACTAGCACTTATATTAATATCTTAATGTCTTTAGAAGCCCTAGTTACAGCGACATATAAGAGTCTATAAGCCATATCTTTATCATTTCTATTTATCATACTAGCCATTGAAGCAGCATTAATATATGAAGTATCATAGGTACTTCCTTGCGATTTATGTATTGTACTAGCAAATATATATTTCACATCTGCATATTTTTCTTTCGTTATAAAGTAATTCTTCCAAGCTTTTTTTCTCCCTTCAGGATCTTTATATTTATCTATACTAGCTGCTTTATCTCCTAGGTTTCTGATTTCATTATTATATTTCATTTTAAAATCTGGATCTACAACTAAAAAGCTTCTACCTAAAGTATCTGTGCAAGCCCAATATTCTATATTTAAGTACTTATCTACAAGTTTTTCACTTTTTGCTACGCTTACAGTTTCTGAATTTTGAAAATGACCCTTATAGTTTTCATTAAATATTAGAACTTCTCCCGATATAATTGCTCCCGTTGGAGTTATACCTTTATCTAACCAATATTTATATCTCAATGTATAATTAACTTCATCAACATTACTATTAGAATAAGACAATGCTTTATTATTCCTTTCATACCATTTAGGATAACTTGTAAAATCAGTAATATAATTATTGTAGTCATTGAATATAGTTAGTTGTGGATATTTACCTTGATTGAAAATTTCTGTTAATGGTGTATACTTTTTATTTTTTATACACTCTTTTAAATCATTAGCTACCATTTTCACATAGCTATCTTTAGCTTGTCTAACAATTTCACTAAGTTTATACTGTTTTGGTAATATTACTACACCATTTTGTGCTTCATCAATAGGAGGAAGTTGATATTGATCTCCTATAAAAAGAACTATTTTTAATTTGTTTTGTTCTAAATTCTCTTCAATAAATTTTAAAAGTTCGTTACTAACCATAGAACTCTCATCAACTATGAGAATGTCAAGATTTTTTTCATAATCATGCATAGCAGTTTTTTTATCTCTTTTAAATGTTTTTGTACCTCTGAGATAATCAGTATCTAATCTAAGGTCAAGATATGACTGAAGTGTTTTAGCATTAACATGAATATTATTACTATTAATCATATATTTTGCTACTGATAAGGATTTGTGTGTTGGGGTTGTTAAAAGAATTTTATACTCTTTTTTAATAAATTCTTCTACAAGTTTAGATGTTACAAATGTTTTACCAACGCCAGCAGAACCACTAAGGGATAAAAAGTTAATATCTTTTAATTGCTCACTACTGGAGTTATAATTCTTTAATATAGTAGCTATATCTGAAACGATGAGATCAAATACTTCTTTTTGATGGGGTGTAAGTTCAGCATTTTTATAACCATAAACATAATCGTCAATAGCTTTATTAATCTTAGAGTAATCATCATCTTCCAAAATTTTTATAATATTATTTAATTCATTATTATTTTCTGCTTTTAGCTTTTCTATTTGCTGATGTACTAAATCTTCTTCTTCAAGTTCTATTGCATTTTTGACCATCTCTAAGCGTTTAATGATTTGTATTTTAGTGCTCATAAATTATTTCACCTCTTTACTTATAATCTCAAATAGAGATTCTATATCTAACACTTTAGCCAAAAAAATCTTAGCTAAAGTGAAAAAGTTGTAATGTTTTTCTACTATAAAACAACAATTACACAAAATTATAACAACTTTAAGCAAAGTAACAACTAAAAGATTTCTGAATCAATTAGTATCAATCAGTAATGCAATATTTAGTATGAGATGTAGAGAGTAGAAGAGCTAAACAAGATACCACTACAAAAACAAGTGCAGATAATAAAAGTTTATCCAGCAGAAACTAAGTCATATATCGTCTCGAAATTACTTCCTCACATGATGTGAGGATAATCTATTAATGGATGGGCTATAACTGGTTCAGTTGATGTCTCGAAATTACTTCCTCACATGATGTGAGGATAATTTATCATCTGGTGAAGCATTTGGAGTATGCGATGAGTCTCGAAATTACTTCCTCACATGATGTGAGGATAATACTTCTGGTAAAAGAGTCAGAAATGACAAATATGTCTCGAAATTACTTCCTCACATGATGTGAGGATAATTCAGGTTGAACCAACATACTATTATAAATATAAGAAAGTCTCGAAATTACTTCCTCACATGATGTGAGGATAATCAGCTACAAATACTTTAAATGCAGGAGCAAAAGATGTCTCGAAATTACTTCCTCACATGATGTGAGGATAATTGCATGAACAAGAATACTCTTTTGCAAGAGGAGGTCTCGAAATTACTTCCTCACATGATGTGAGGATAATAATTCAAGAGAATGGTGGCAAGCTGTCTGATTATTTGTCTCGAAATTACTTCCTCACATGATGTGAGGATAATAGCCTAAAATGGCTATATTTACAGAAGAAAGTATAACACTCTTCCTCTTTTATTTCCCTAAAATAAAGCTTTTACTCTAAAAGTTCGCAAAAGTACCCTATTTTACAAAATGTAACTCTATGATTTTGACATTATTAATTCAAAGAACCCCTATTTTAGCAGGTTTTCATTTTAAAAAAGTTCGCAAATCTCTTGTACTTTTTATTAGAAATAGAGATTTTCTTCTTTTTAGTTTTTTTTAAGTTCTGTAGTCACCCTATTTAGGGCATTTGAAACTTAAACAAATCAAAAAGTTCGCAAATCTCTTCTCTTCTTCATGTGTAAAGGTGGCATTTGCCAACTTTTTTAAAGCCCATAAATGACAAAAGCCCTAAAATAGCCTCAAAAAAGTTCGCAGTTCATTTATGCAAAAAAGTACTTTGAATTACGAATTAAATCTATATTGAAATCAGAGTTTACATAAAGATTTGAAATATTGACAATCTCCTTCTTTTTATCTTTTACTTTATTAACAATTTATAAATTATCTAAATTTCACATCTAAGACTCTCCAAAACCAAATTTATTCCTATTTTACATATCACGCAGGTGAACGGTTTTTACAAAGAGTTTTTAACTTTACAAGTTATTCAAAAAAAGAGGTTATTAAAGCTATGAATCTTTTGACAAAAGAGATTGCAACTATTCAACATCATGGTCA
>JALSWC010000254.1 GCA_027060825.1 Sulfurimonas sp. | reverse complement strand
TTACCAACACCTGTTGGCCCAAGGAACAAAAAGCTTCCTATTGGTCTATTTTTATCACTTAATCCTGCTTTATTTCGTTTAATAGCACGAGATACGGCATGTGTCGCTCTGCCTTGACCTATTACGGTTTTATTTAGCTCCTCTTCCACATTTAAAATTTTATCTTTCTCGCTTTGCAACATTTTTGTTACAGCAATACCTGTCCATCTGCTTACAATAGAAGCAATAGACTCTTCATCTACAGAGTTTTTAAGCAGTGTTCCTGCCTCTTGCATTCTATCCCATTTTTCATTGAGTGCTTTTTCTTCATCACTCAATTTAGGAATTTCACCATACTCAATCTCTGCTGCACGGTTAAAATCAGACTGTGCTTTTGCAAGTTCTGCTTCACGGCGTTTAGCTTCTATTTCCACTTTTATAGCAGATATTTTTTCAAATACCTCTTTTTCTCCATGAAACTGAGTTTCTAAACTTCGTACTTTTTCTTCCACATCTGCAAGCTCTTTTTCAATCTCTTCAAGGCGTTTTTCATTTGATGGAGTTTTCTCCATTTTTAGTGCTTCTTTCTCAACCATAAGCTCTGAGAGTTTGCGTTTAGCAGCACTGAGTTCATTTGGTTCAGACTCTATTTGCATTTTAAGTTCTGCCGCAGCTTCATCAATTAAATCAATCGCTTTATCTGGCAAAAATCTATCTGCAATATATCTATCAGATAACTTCGCAGCAGCAACCAATGCACTATCTGTAATATTTACATTATGATGTGCTTCAAGTCTCTCTTTAATTCCACGAAGAATTTGCAAAGACTGATTTACAGTTGGCTCATCCACAGAAATTGGCAAGAAACGGCGTTGCAATGCTGCATCTTTTTCAAAGTATTTTCTATACTCTTTTAAAGTTGTCGCACCAATAGTATGCAATTCACCACGAGCAAGAGCAGGTTTTAAGATATTTGCCGCATCCATAGAACCCTCAGATGCACCTGCACCAACAATAGTATGAATTTCATCAATAAAAAGAATGATATTTCCACTCTCTTTTACTTCATCAATAACTGCTTTAAGTCTATCTTCAAATTCACCACGATACTTCGCACCAGCAATAAGTGCAGACATATCAAGTGCTATAAGCTTTTTATTTTGTAGTGATGTTGGGACATCTCCACTATGAATTCTTTGTGCAAGACCTTCAACAAGTGCTGTTTTACCAACCCCAGGCTCACCCAGTAACATTGGGTTGTTTTTCGTTTTACGGATTAAAATCTGCATTGTACGAGCAATCTCTTCATCTCGACCAATAACAGGAGAGAGTTTTCCCTCTGCTGCCTCTTTTGTCAAATCAATACCATACTTCGCAAGAGACTCTAAAGTCTCATCTGCACTTTGAGAGTCAATTTTCGCTCCACCTCGTGCAGATTCTATCTCTTTTGCCAAATCCATTGTATCTACATATTTTGGCAATATTTCAGAGAATGGAACATTTTGCAAATTTGCCAATAAATAAGTATCAACAGCAAGATAAGAATCCCCATTTTTTGCCATTAAACCCTCTGCATTTTGCAAAGTTTTTACAAATTCATGAGAGAGTTTGATGCTCTCTTTTGTAACGCTTGAAGATTTTGGAAGCTTTTGGGCCATACTTTTAATGTCAAGCTCCATTGCAACTTTGTCTATCCCCATTTTATTAAACATCTGATTAAGCAGTGAATCAGAATTTGTTAATAATGCCCATAAAAAATGTATTGGCGTTACTTCTTGATTTTTATTATGGAGTGCTAAAGAGACCGAACTCTCAATTGACTCACTCATGTTATGTGTTAGTTTTTCAAATATATTGTTCATCGTAAAATCCTTATAAATTATTTTTTCTGCTAGTATTATACATAATAAATTTATAATTTATTGCAACTTAAGTTGCAATAAAGCCTTTTTTCTTATAACGAGCAAGCATACTCTCATTCCCACTTACTCCCCCACTATGAATATATAATATCTTTTCATGCGTTTGTTCTAAAAGAGCTTCAAACATTGCAGGAGCATAGAGCAGGTCAAACTCCACACCACTTTTTAAGAGTTTTTTATATCTCTCTAAAAATTCTTTATAAGGCTTTGCAAAATGGTACTTCTTTTTTGGAGGGAGAATAATCAGATTTTGTGGTAATTTTGCAAGCGCACTCATCTGCTCTTGTAAATAAGCGACATCTCCAATGCATGGCGTTGTATAAACTTTATATTCGGGGAGTGCTAGTGCTAAAAAAAGTGCTGTTGTTCCTGTACCAGAGGGAGTAGCAAGAGAGTAAATATCACTCTCTATTGCACCACTCTTTTTTTGTGCTTTTATCTCATCTGCTAAAACTTTAAGTCCTACTTTTGCTTCATCAATAGCACCACCCTGATCTACTATGAAAGTTCTATTATCAGAAGTCAAACGCAGTGAAGCAATATAGTCTCTATAGAGTGCATCTTCAAGTTCAATATGCTCCATTCCAAGAGCTAAAGCATGTGCAAAATTACCGCTTAGTTGTTTTCGTTGCGTTTGGGAGAGCTTTTTTGTGTAGTAGATAAAATGCCACTCTTTTTTTTGTGCCATAGCTGCTATTGCCAGCATTGCATTTGATTGGGTACCACCATAAGAGACAATAGTATCGTAAGTTGAAGAGGGAGTTTGTAAAAGAGTATAAAGCTTTCGATATTTATTCCCTGCTAAATGAGGGTCAATAAGGTCATCACGCTTAACAAAAAATGCCCTCCCCTCTAAAGTGATTTTAGAGATGGAAGAGTATTGCATTAGTTATTTACAATAACTGCATTTTTTTCTAATTTATCCATTTTTTGTTTGAAAACTTTTTTGAATTTTTCCATTTTTAGGCGTTCTTCAATAAAAGTTTTTACTTGATTAAATGTTCTAGTCATAGCAGGTTTTTTATCTTCTAAGTAGATTACATGATAACCAAACTGAGTTTTTACAGGAGTTAATGTAATAGTACCTTTTTTCATAGAAAATACTTTAGAGCTAAACGCAGGTACCATTTGACCTTTTGCAAAATAACCTAAATCTCCACCTTTTGCTCCACTAGGTCCTGTAGAGTCTTTCTTCGCTAATTCGATGAATTTTTCTTTTAGTTTTTGACCACTTAAGCCTTTTAACTCAGAGATGATTTTCTCTGCTTTTACTTTTGTTTTGACTAAGATATGACGAGCATGAACGAGCTCTGGTTCTTTAAACTCAGCTTGATTTTTATTGTAATAATCTTTCAATTCTTGGTTAGAAATTTTAATACTGCTAAGAAGTTTTTTCTGCCAGACTTGAATAGCTAACTCTTTTTTCATTCTACTTAAGAGTTTTTTATATTCAGTTTTATACTCAGGAGAGTTTAAAATACCTGATTTTTTTGCATTATCAAAAATAATATCTTTACCTATAAGTTGTTGAAGAATTTGTTTTTTGAACATTGCAAGTCTAGCAGGAGGTATTTGATTTGCTCTCCCTTGTGTAGCACGCATAAGCTCCATATTTACATCTGCTTGCGTAATTGCTTGCCCATTCACTGTAACTAATGTTTTTGCCGATGCTATTGATCCTGTCAATAACAAAGTAGATAATAACATTGTAACTTTATTCATCATAGTTCCTTATGTTTTATTGCGAGAAGTTTAATAGGAATAAATAAATAGATATTAAACAAATGCAATTTTTAATATACAAAACGATAAACTATCATTATGAAAAAAGCAACAAGAAAAGAGATACAAGAGATACACAAAAGATTTGTCGAGCGATATAGTGATGCAGTTACCGAACTTCAATATAAAAATGCGTATGAATTAGTCATAGCAGTAGCACTCTCTGCACAGTGTACAGATAAAAGAGTAAATATAATCGCACCTCCACTTTTTGAAAAGTACCCAAGCACAAAAGAACTCGCTGTAGCTGAACTAGAGGATGTAAAAAAGTTTATTCAAAGCTGTTCATTTTTTAACAATAAAGCAAAAAACATCATAAAAATGGCACAACGGGTAGAAGAGGTCTATGGTGGAGAGATTCCGATGGATGAAAAAGAGCTTCAAACACTCGCAGGAGTGGGACAGAAAACTGCTCATGTTGTAATGATAGAATATTTAGGAGCAAACCTTATGGCGGTCGATACCCATGTGTTTCGAGTGGCACATAGGCTGGGTCTAAGTGATGACAAAACTGCCATTGCAACAGAAGCAACACTTGTGAAAAAGTTTAAAAACAATCTCCACGCTCTGCATCAGGGAATGGTACTTTTTGGACGCTATATTTGTACAGCAAAAAATCCAAAATGTGATAAATGCTTTTTAACAGACCTATGCAAGAGCAAAGAGGGTTTCAAGGTTTAGGTACAAAAAATGCTACGCTTAAATATGATAAAACTTATACTATTCCTTCTTTTTACAATCTTTGTAACAGGCTGTGTCAATAAACACGGCATCTCTCTAAAATACTATAGTGACTGCAAAGAGTACTATGATATGCAAGGATATTATCATAAAAAATGTGGAGACAACGACATCATCACCTACAAAGAGATGAAAAATGCGTTCAAGAAAAAAAGTACAAAGCCAAAAGGCAATGTCTGGTAAGCTTTAAGTCCCTAACTACTTTATGGCAATAAATGTCGCAAAGTTCGCCCAGCGAAAAATCACTTCACAATGTGAGAAACCAGCATTTTTTGCCATTTGAATATTTTCTTCTTCACTGTAAGGAACTAAAACATTCTCTAAAGCTTCTCGTTTTTGAATAATTTCATACTCAGAATACCCCTGCTCTTTTTTAAAATCATAATAACACTCTATAAGCTCTTTATTGAGTGTCGCTTGATGGGAAATTACCTTTTCACTAAAAATAAAAACACCTGCATCATTCAAAGACGATGCTATTTTTTTTACCAACTCTTCGCGAACAAGAGGACGAATAAACTGCAAAGTATAGTTACTCACAAATACATCTGCTTTTTTATATTTATACTCTAAAATATCTGCACTACAAAGCGTAACATCAGCACCGTATGCCTCACACTTGCGTTTCGCGCGTGCTAACATTGCTTCGGAGTTATCTAGCCCAATAAGCACTGCGTTTCGCTCAAGTTTTCTATGGATATTGAGTAAAAGTGTTCCTGTAGAACAACCAAGATCATAGAGAACACCATCTTCTTTAAGATTTTTTAGTGCAAAAAACTCTGTAATTTTTTGACTTTCTTTATAAAAAGGAACACTTCGTTCAAGCATATCATCAAAGACAGCCGCCACCTCTTCATCAAATTCAAACTGCTTTTTTATCGGTTTTGTAAATACTTTATCATTCATAAATGAAATCTTATCAAAATAAGCCTATAATTGAGGTAATTTAATAAAAAGGTCGCGTTAATGCAAATAAGTACTTCAACATGGATGATGATAGCATTCATAATAGGAATGATTTTAAGTATGTGGAAAATATACCCATTTTTGGTAAATAGAACACTTGAAGATGATGACAGTGGAGAGGATACACACACACTCCTTGTAGATATAATGTATGAAGTTTTAAAAGAGTTAAAAGCAGTACCAACGACAAACGAGCTACACGATGCCATGAAAGCACATGAAAAATTTGATGAAAAAAAATTGTGGCGTTTTAATCCAAACAAGCTAAATCAACTCCTCAACAAGCACTATGCACAGAACGAGCATCTCAATAGTATAAAAGACATACATCATGAGGCACATTCAAAGTAAAGGAACATTTTGTGTGTTATTGCTAGATTCTTCCAATTAACATATAAAGTGTTCTGTTATTTGCATATTTCTGTATAAAAGCACACTTTAATTTTCAGAAAAGTAGTCTAAATTATCCAATTTTCATAAAATTATTGAAATTTGTCATATTTTATAAATATAATTAAAAAATAACACTTATATTTTGTATATGTTATTTTCCTATTTAAGGTCTTTTAGAATATAATGAGCGTTGAATAAATAGTTGTAAGTTCCCGCGGAGCGGAAACTTACAACGGCGAAGCTGAACCCTAAACGGGTCACCTACCATTTGTCGTATTCCGCTACGCTACATACAACAAATTGCAGGAGTCCCACATCAATGTATCTTCCAGAAAATCGCAAGCGAATTTTCTGAAATATACATCAATGGAGCTCAGCTTCGCCGTTAAGCTAACATAGCAAATACACAAGGAAAATTATGACATTCATATTTGACACAAATATTTTATTACAAGTTCCTTCAATCCTTCGTGATTATTCAAATCAAATAATAATTTCAAATACAGTATTTAATGAATTGGATTACAGAAAGAGATTTAAAGAGCATCAAGAAAATGCTCAATTATCAATTAAGCATATTAAAAATAAAGATTTAAGATTCTTACCTAAAATACAAAATGAAAAGGATATAAAAAATGATGAAAAAATCATTAAAGAAATTTTATTATATAATCAACCAATCACTTTAGTCAGTGAAGATGAAGCAATTCATATAAGAGCAAAAGAAAATCATATAAAATCTATAAATCTACAGGAGTTTAATGATTTTATTTTATCAAATGAGGATAAACCAACTTCAAATGATTTAGATTTTTTTAATTTAGTTAAAGAAAAAAAATTTAAAAAAGCAGAACAATTTAAAAAAGATAAAAAACTAAATTATAATTTTATTACAAAAGATAATTTGACACCTCTTATTTATTTTATTAGAAATAGAAAAAAAGAAGAGTTAAGGTTTTGGATAAATCTAAATGGTGTAGATTTTGACAAATATGATAATGGTAAATTTCCAATGCCACCATATATACATGCAGTTCAAAGAAATCAACTAGATACTTTAAAAATGCTAATCAGCAAAGGGATAAATTTAAAACTTTTATCAAAAGGAAAAAATAAAGGTAACAGTGCTTTGCTTATCGCTATTTGGGATAATAGAATTAATATTGTTAAATATTTACTTGAAAATAAATCATTCAATATTAGTATTAATCAAGCTGATAACAATGGTTTTACTCCATTAATTAAAGCTTCAATAAAAAATAGAGTAGAAATAGTAAAATATTTATTAATGTTGGACAATATTGATTTTAATATATGTGATAGAGATGGGAAAGATGCTTTAGATTGGGCAAAAGAACAAAAAAATATAGAAATTGTAAAATTATTAGAGAGCAAAAAATAATGAAAGAGCAAGTAGAGCGAATTTGTATATCAGTAAATACCGAATGTAATTTAGGTTGCAAGTATTGTTATTTTTTTAATCCTGAAAATAGAATTTTAAAAGAAAGTGTTTTAAGTGTCGATGAAATCTTTACGATATTAAAAAATATAAATGAATACAGTAAAAATAACTATGTTAAAAAAGCTATTAAAATAAATTTCGTTGGTAGTGGTGAACCTTTAATAAATTGGGATAATATTAAAAAAGCTATTGAAAAATTTAATATAATAAAAGTAAATGAAAAAGTTGAATTTTATTTAGTAACAAATGCAACACTTATGACTGATAAAATAGCCAAAGAAATGAAACAACTTAATTTATTTCCAAGTGTTTCATTAGATGGGTATCAAGAACTACATGATGAGAATAGATTAACACATAATGGTGCTGGTTCATTTGAAAAAACAATGAATGGTATTAACTTTTTAAGAAAAAATAATTTTAGAATAGCAATTAATACTACAGTTACAAAGACATTAGTAAAAAATATAGATAATTTTTTTAAATTTTTACAAAAAAATAAAATAGATAAGGTTATATTTGATAGATTAGTAGATACTCCATCTGATTTTGAAGAGATGACATATTCAGAGTTTTATGAGTTTTTATTAAATGCCTACAGAACAAAAGAAAAGTTAAATTTTAAAAATATTGAAATAGGAAACATAGAAGCTTATAAGAAAAATTTTGAAGGACGACCAGATAAAGTATGTACAATGTTTGGTGCAAGTTGTGGAGCAGGTATTAATTTCCTGATATATATGTCAAGAGAAGTTTATCCTTGTGGTAGAATGTTTGGTAAAGACAGATGGAAATTAGGTAATTTTGAAGATGATATAGAACAACTTCAAAATAATATGTATGCAAAAATACCAAATAGACAAGATTGTCAAGAATGTTCACTGATTAAAGAGTGTGTAAAAGATTGTCTACTTGAATATGAAGAAGAAAACTATAGTTGTGAACCAAGACAAAAATTTATAAATAAACTAAAAATTGATTTGTATGAAAAATAATTACAATATAGGTATATATGGTATAAGTGGAAGTGGAAAAACTACTTTAATTAAAAATTTATATGACCAATCTTCAAACTTTCAAATCTTTGAAGGTTCAAAAATTATGGAAAAGATTTTAAATGATGATATTTCAAAGTTTAAATTTTTAAATGATATTCAAAAATATAAAATTAGAGAAGAAGTTATACTAACTATAAAAAAACAATCTGTTATTAATAAGCATAATATAATAGATGGACATTATAGTTTTATAAAAGAATATGATAGTTTTGAAATAGCAATAACAAAAGCTGACTTAGAATTTTTTACTCATATATTTTATCTTGATATTAAAGATGAAATAATTAAAAACCAACAAGTTAACGATAAATCAAAAAAAAGAAATTTTTCTATTGAACAAATAAACCAATGGAAAGAATTTGAAAAAATAGAACTCCAAAATCTTTGTAAAAATAATAACATTAATTTTCATATACTAACTACTAATAATCTAAATAAAAATATAGATTATATTCAAGAAATCATAAACAAAGAAAATTTTTTAAATGCTTTAAAGCAGTATGATAATAACAGTATAAATAAATATATACTTTTTGATGCAGATAATACAATTATTAATTTTGATACAGGCAAAGACTATATGTATAAAACTTTAAATATAGATATTAAAAATGTTAAATCATGCTTCAAAGATGATGGTTATTGCTTTAGTAGTTTTTTAAAATTATCAAAAATACATTCTAAAATTGATAATAGTAGTTTTATTAATGCTATGAAAAATATTGCTTCAAAAATAGATATTGAAGATGAGTTTTTAGATTTAATACAAATGTATAATAAAAAATATAATATTTGTATTGTAACTGCTGGTTTTACAGTTTTATGGCAAGAAGTATTGAAAAAATATAATTTAAAAAATATAAAAGTCTTTGGTGGAAATAATTTAAATATTGATGATTATATTATTGACAATAATCTTAAAGGTTTGATTGCTAATTACTTACAAAGTAATAATAAATATGTAATTGCATTTGGAGATAGTCTATTAGATAAGGATATGCTAATTAACTCAAACAAAGGGTATTTTGTAATAAGAAATAAAATTAGAAATGATGCTATTAGTGAATTATGCAAACATAATCACATTAAATATTTATCTATCCATTCTTTAAATATAGACGAATTAGAAGAAACAAGTTTTAGCGAAATAAGAGAGGAACTAAATTGAAAATAAATAATTATGAAAATGAAAATATATTTAAAATATTAAATACAAAATCAAGAATAGCTACTTTATCAACAGTTGAACTTAGTGAAATTCATAAAAAATTAGGTGAATTATTAAGCTATAAATTGTTAGAAGAATTTAAAATAAAAGAAATTGAAATAGACCATGTTCAAGGTAAAAGAATTGGTTATGATATAGATAAAAAAGAAAGATTTTTAATAATAGTTTTAATGAGAGGTGGACTATATGTTGCAGAAGGATTTAAAAATATTTTTGATAATAAATATAATTTTGAAATGATAAATTCATCTAATGAAATAGAAAGAATAAAAGATGAATATGATATTAATAATACAAATATAATTATTATAGATTCTGTTATTAATACAGGTAATTCAATTAAAGAAATTGTTGATTTATTTCCTAATAATAAAAAATTATATATTATAAGTTTGGTAATGCAAGAAAAGTCAAAAGTAATATTTAAAAATTATCAAAATTTAGTATTTTATATTGCAAGATTATCAAGTAACTTTTACATTGGCAAAGGTAATATTGATACTGGGAATAGACTATTCAGAGTGAAAGCTTAACAAAACCTTGGAACTAATAAATTTTCTAGCGAAAATTTACAGTTCAAGTCAGTCGTTGTAAGTTCCCGCAGAGCGGAAACTTACAAAAGGATTTACATGGAATTAAGAATGTTTATTAAAACTGCTCTCTTAGATATTATAGGCGGTGTCACCGATGCACAAGATGAAATCACATCAGGGCATATTGTTCCAAATGGAATAAATCAAAGCTTTAAAGCAATTGAGCATGGAGTTAGTGAATTGCAATCTGTTGATTTTGAAGTTTCTGTCAGTGCAGAAGAAACTTCAGGAACAGAAGGAAAACTTGGAATCGTTACTGCTTTTATTGGAGCTGGTG
>JALSWC010000253.1 GCA_027060825.1 Sulfurimonas sp. | reverse complement strand
GCACACAGCGCTTCAAAAATATCTGCAATTGCCATTACCCGTTCAGGAATACTTAACCGCTCTTTGGTCAGTTTACGCGGATAACCGCTTCCATCAAGTTTTTCATGGTGTGTTCCTGCATATTTTGTTACATTATGCAGTTTATCTGGAAAAGGAATGGCTTCAAGCATTTTTATTGTCATTATGATATGCTCGTTTATCTTGTAGCGCTCTTCGGTTGTAAGTGTGCCTTTTTCTATACATAAATTGTAAATTTCGCCATAATTGTAGAGCTGTTTGGGTACATCTTCTTTAAATCCATAACGTTTATACTCTTCAAAATCAAATTTTTCTCTTTGAATAATATGATATGCTTTGTCATCAAGCAATTTTTCTTGAGTTGGAAGCACTCTCTTTTCCTCATAATAACGCTGCGTTTCACTCTCTCCTAAGCCTAAAGTGTTATCAAAATATCTCGTCCATTCTTCCTGTGCTATTGTTTTTATGCGTCTTTGTTTTGATTCATCCATAAATTCGCTGCCAACATTTGATGTTGCTATAAAAGCAAAATCATCATGCAACTGCTGTTGTCTGCGTTTGAGTCTATTTTTGGACTCCTCTTTTGGTTCTCCTTTTTCTAGTGCTTCTAAGTAAGTGATGTATGCATCACGATAAAGCACTTCAAAACGCATACGAATTTCATGAATACGATTGTAGATTGTTTCAAGTTTTACAGATTTATCTATTACATATTCTGGGGTTGTTACTTTGCCACAGTCATGCAGCCAAGCACCAAGTTTAAAAGCTTTTTTTTCATCTTCATCATCAAAGTGAAAATCTTTAAAGAGTTTATCCTCTTTGTTAAGTGTTTCAAGCAACATCTGGACAAGAACAGGGACACGCTCACAATGTCCTGCCGTGTAAGATGATTTTGCATCAATAGCTTTGGCAATAAGCTGTACAATGGCATCAAGTAGAGATTGTAATTGCTTTTGATAGTTGTGAATGCTCTGTGACATCTCTACCTGTGATCTGCTTAACTCCTGAAACTCTTTAATATTTGTTTGCACCGCTGTTACATTTTCAAACTTTCTATTTTTGATTTTCTCATTTTCAGCTATTAGTTTTTTGATTGTTTTTGTAATAAAGTTTGTTGAAAAAAAGACAAATACTAAAGCAATAATAAGTAGAAGGAGGGCTATTAAAAGTGAATTGAACAGAATGTGTCTATATGGTGCTAGTACCTTTTTTGCATCAACTGCCAGACCAAGTTTTGTATCTGAAAAGAGTTGTGTATAGACTCCAAAGTACTTCTTTTTTCTCTTTTGAAAAATGAAAATTTTATTTTCTTGCATAGTGAGATATTTTGGAAAAACTTTTTTGTCATGCTGGTGCATTGAGTCTGCAAAGATGAGACCATTGTTAGAATATAAAAATATATTAGTAGCATCATCGTTTTGTAGCTTATGTAAAAAAGTATTTATTGCCTCTAAGCGTGTGTCCACACCGAGTACATAAGCCTTTTTCTTGAGAGATAAAGAGAGGGTTAGACCAAGTTTGTTACTATTTATAAGATGATAAGGTTTACTAGAGATAAGCTTGTCCGTTTGTAAAGCCTGAATATACCAAGAGTGTTTCCTCACATCAAACGCAGTCTCCTTTCGTGCTGTTTTTAGTATATGTAAATTTTTATCTAGCAAGAGAGTTTGTTTGATTTTGTTTATGATAATAATATTTTTCCACTCTTTATTTGGCAGACGTAATAACTCAAAAAATCTTCCATTTGGTTGTGTAAAGTATATAGCACCTCTCTCTGGGTGTCTTTTTAAAAAGTGCTGTAGAGTATTTAGTACCTCTTTATTGTATGTAAATGTGATTGTCTTGTAGAGTTCTTTTTTATTTTTATAGCTGTATAAAACTGAAGCAGTGTCATCAACGCTTTCTTGAATGTCTTTTTTGACTGCATCTCGTGCATTGTTAATCTGCTGTGCAATAGATGTCAAGACTAACTGTTTACTGAAATAATAGTTTGAAGTAATGAGAAAAAAACTGACTAGAATTATAAGTATCGAAAAAATAGCAATAATTAAACTACTAATGGAAAAAGATTTCATGAAAACACCTATGTTTTTAATGTAATTAAGCAATCATCATAAATATAAAAAATAATGATATTTGGGTTTTATTGTATCATTTATTGGTTTTTGTTTTACTAATTGCGATTCTATCTTTACCAGAAATAGTTTTTTAATATTGCAACAAAGCTTTTATAGCTAATGTAAGATAGTTGTTTCGCCGGATACTATATTTGGTGAGAGAGATTTTTGTGATATACATTAACGATATTATTTTATTTTTTGAGTAATTAGTTTAAGCATAAGTCGTATACAATGTGTTAAAGATTAGATGAGTAACAAATTTGAATAAAAGGAAAGATTATGGCAAAAGGTAAAGACAGTCAAAAATCAGTTAAGAAAGCACCAGCAAAAACTTTAAAAGAAAAACGCAATGACAAAAAGCTTAAAAAAAATCAAGATTAGGGTTACTAATGGCTAAAACAAACTATAGTTATGCAAAACATACTCGAGAGTTAGAAAAAGAGAAAAAAAAAGAAGAGAAGCGTAAAAAAAAATCAGCACAAAAAAATGCTGAAATACAAGCAGAAGATACGAATAACACGGTAAAGTAAAGTATGAGTGGGAAATCCACTCATAAAAAGATTATAGACCTGTAACGTTTTCTGCTTGAGGGCCTTTTTCGCCTTCACCAATTTCGTAAGTCACTTTTTGACCTTCAGTTAATGAAACACGTCCATTACCTGAGTTGTTAACTTGACGGAAATGTACGAATACATCTTTTCCACCATTTTCTTGTTCGATAAAGCCAAAACCTTTATCTTCGTTAAACCATTTAATTGTACCGTTTACTAATGTTCCCATTGTAAATCCTTTGTGTTTGAATACACCACATTGCTGGGTGTTTAAAATCTAATATGAAGCTTTTTTATTAGGTTGGATTATACTGCATAACTAGAAGTCATCAATGTAAGGCAAACGAAAATGTAACTTAAATCATCTTTTATTAATGGAAGTATAGCTAAATAAAAAAATCTATACACCGATAAAGTAGACCGGCAAGTATCAATCTTAGCAAAGTGTCATTAGTGTCCGATTTGCTCCGTTTTTTGCACCTTAAACGAGACACTGCTGAATAGCAATAATTGGCTTATGAAATATTTATACTTTAATAATAAAATTTTAATTGAGAAGTTCTATCAAATTGAGATGAAATCATATCCTCAAACTCTATCTTTAACATTTTGTCTCTCTTATAAAAATGGCATATCAAATCAAGAACATATTGAAGTGAAGCAATTTTACCTCTCCGATATTTGTCTGATATATCTAAGCTAGAGTAAAAAAATTGTAGGTATTAAAAGTATGGTAAATTGCTATGGAATAGTTGAAATTTGATGAGAATAATGAAGATAGTAGATTTTTTGTATCGTTAAAAAAGTTGATTTCTGGTTACAATTGAGTTACAGTTAGTTGTTCTTGTGATTTATATTGTTTGAAAGTAATTGTTTTAGGGGTTTGAAGTGGTGGACCCTCAGAGATTCGAAAAATGGTAATGTAACAATCATACTAAACAAAACCCCTAAAATAGGTGGTTTTAACACCCTTGAATCGTTTGTTACAGTTACACCATTTTATAACATCAAAAACCCAGTCAAACCACCTATATAAGGGGTTTAGTTGTAGTTAAGTGTGATGTAACTCTGTTACTGTAACAATTCTTATTTTTGTTACTGTAACAAACTGTTTTATAGCCGTAGTATAGCAGAATTATTTCTTACGAGTTTAACAGGTTAAACAAACAAATTATGATTAGAGTTCGAAGGAGTAATAGAGATTCGAACTGAGAGTTAATTCATTTTTTGTAAGTCTAAATTAATTGTTAAAACTAAATCGTTCTATAAATTGATTTAATCTTATTTGTTTTTCTTTATCGAATTGTTCATAATATTTTTTTATATCTTTATTAAGTATATCTACAAATTTTTTCTTACTTCTTTCTTTCCAAAAAGTTTCACATAAAAGTAATAATATCATTTTATAATTATCAAATGAATCTTCAAGTATCTTACTTGTATCATCATGAGTCCTTATTATTCTATATATATTGATAAATCTTTTAATTGTTCTTGGTGTTTCTCCTATATAGTTTGATATTTTTTCAATGTATTTAATTTCATCTACTGTAAGTTGTAATTTTTCATGAATTTCTTTTTTATCAACTGGAGAGTTGTCTTCATCTACTATATCATGTGTATCTGAGATAATAGGTACTTGAGAGTTGATATTAGTGTCAACATCTTCATTAATTGTAGTTTGAGTACTAATACTATCGGTATTTACTTGTATTGATTGTTTATCATCAGAATAATTTTCTTCTAATAAGTCTCTTACAAATTTTTGTTTATCCTCTTTATTTAGAGGCTTGATTTTGAAAGGTATTTGAAAAATCTTTTCTATATATTGATTTGGAGTAATGGATATATCATCATTATTCAAATTAGCATGTTTATTTTTTAAAGAACCTGAAATCCATCTTGAGTCAACACCTACCACTACAACAAAAAGTTTAAATGCTAGTAGTAAATGAATGGCTTCAAGTACATCAGTAACTAGCTCATCTGAACATCTATCTAAATCATCAATGTATAATACAATTCTATCAATATTATAATCTTTATTATTTTTTGAAGATAATAAGAATGTTTCTAGCTCTGTAAAATCATCTCTTATTAAAGAAATTAATCCGAGATGTTTTGTATAGTCAGTTGAAGAAACTCGACTTAGTATAAATTCTTTAAAATATTTACCATTTTTGATATCTTCTATATCATATTCAATTTTTTCTTTTATGTCTTGTAGCTCTTTTATCTTTAAATTACTTTCGTGTAGTTCATTTTCTAATTGTTGTTGAAACTCTCTTTTATGCGCAATTTCATCATAATGTGCTTCTCTCTTTTTCTTTTGAATTATCTCCCATTTTGTGATAACTTTATTTAAATTGTCTATTATAGGTTTTATTTTTTTAAGCTGTTTTCCTATAAGTCCAATTGCTGGTAATAGAGTTACAAGTGAAGTTAATTTCCAAGAGTCAGGTAAATAGATTAGAATTAATAAACATATAATTATGAAAGGTAGAGCTATTAATAGAACTGTTTTTAAAAACTTTTTATCATTATAAATAAGGGTCGCAGCTTTCTTGATACTACCACTAAATGTAGTTAAGTCATTATATGTGTCTTTTATCATTTCTAAATTTTGCAAATCAAGTTCATTATCAATAAGTAATTTACTTTTTATTGCATCTAAGTCTTTTTTAATCTCTGGTTCGTTTACAATAAGTTTTCCATAATCAAACATTTCTAATGCTTTTAAATCATCTTTAGTATTATCAAACTTCTCTTGTGTATCTACTATTTTTGTATTAAATTTTGATATTTTATTTTGAAGCTCATCTTGTTCTTTAGTTTTTTCTAATATAGCTTTTTTAGATGACTCTAGTTCACTATAAAGTATACTCTTCTGAACCTCTGATTTATCAGTATTAGTTAATTTATTAATTGTATTATCTATTTCACTAAATATTTTGTATACAAGACTTGCCAATAAGTTTGTATCAGAGTAGTGCCAAGCATTGAACTTTACATGAACAACATCATTACAAAATGTATTATCATCTTTATTTCTACTAAGCTCTTTTATTTTAGAAGATAACTTTTCCATAAAAAAACTTTTCCCACTTCCCCATTTTCCAAATAGTCCTATAGATAAAGGTGTAGGTAATTCTTTATATGTAATTAGTTTTGCAAATGCACTAACATCTTTATCTATGTCTAAACTGTCTATATCGTTTTCATGAGGTATATCTTTATTAAAGGAAGCATAGGTGTTTTTGTGATTTTTATATTCTGTCTCAGCACTATAATTATTTTTTTCGTGAAGTTCATTAAATACACTAATTAGTACCTTTATAGACTTTATAACTTCTGAAAAGGAAGGAAATTTATCTTTAAATGATAATGCTGTTATGTGTAAATTACTTTCATTAAATTCAACATTGTATAGTTTAGAAATAGGTTCTCTTAATTCTTTGTTGTTTAATAGAAGCTTTTGATTGTCTTTTATGAAAATTGCACCACCCCAACTTGACCATAACGTGATATTAAGTTGAGTCGATTTGAGTAGTTCTTGACCTTTATAAAAGCTAAGTCTAAATCCATTGTCTGGAGTCCATTGTGGCTGTGTTGTAGCAGAGTTTAGTTTAAATTGAAAGTCTTTTAATTCAGGAATTTCTTCATTTAATTTGTAAGCTAATGTACTTAAATAATTTCTTACTTTTATCCCTTCTTCAAAGTTTGTATCCTTTACTCCTCTTACAATACTTTTAAGTTTATTTATATTAATATTTTTTGTGAATGTTTCCCAATCTAAGAATTCTTGTTCATTTATTACTATTTGTTTATTGTCATCAACAAGAGTAGTTAATGACTCGTACTTTGGAAAGTTTTCATGTTTAAAAATTGTATTATCAGTTGTATTATATTCATAAAATGTGGAAACATCATCTGCATAAAAAACTATAAACATTTGTGGGATTAGTTTTTGATTCTGAGTAATAGTATGGAAGTATGAATTTAATTGTTGTGAATATTGTGCTTGTATATTATTTTGTTGAGTGGAAGATGAAATTTTATTTGTTTTTTTTATCTCTATTGCAGCTATAATTTGATTGTTATATAAAATTGAAATGTCTACTCTATGTTTAGTATTAAATAGTTTATGGTCTTCGATTAATGCTCCCGCTGGATAACCAACATCTTTTAAATAATTAATTATATGAAGGGAAGCTTCTCTCTCACTCTTGAAATTAGTTGCAATATTCTTTTTTTTAGTAGATATACTTTGTATATCCAACAAATCATCCCATATTATTAAGCTGTCTCCATCAATATCAGCATTATTTGGATACAAGCCATTAAGCACTTCTAGTGCTTTTTTATTATTTGTTTGGATATTGCCTTTATAGTCATACAATATAAAGTGATTTGGAACATGTGCTTTAATATTTTCTGCAACTTCAATTAATCTAAAATCTTTATATTCGTATTCAGCAATTGTATACTCTTTCGTACTCATAACTGAACCACTTTCTCTCATTCCATGGAAATCTAGTTTATCATATAAGGGTTCTATAGTTTGTGCTTCAATATATCCATCCTCAACATAGTTATCTTCTACATAATTGATAGAATTGTTCTTTAATATATTTTGCTTTTTTTCTAAAGTTGCTGTTCCTTGAAAAGTTAGACCACTAAAAAAGTAATCACCGCTAAGTGTCCATGTACCTTTATTTATCATATCATTTTTTTCTAATTCATCTATAATTGTTTTAAAGTCCTCATAATTATCAAATAAACAATCTTTAGCAGTAATACTAAAACCTTTCTGTGTGTTTAAAAGGTAGGTAAAAGTATCATCATATTTTTGTTGCATACTTCTTTTATCTGAGCTAGTTTCATTAGATAGAGGAAAAGTTTCTTTTTTAGGTTTAGGAGTATTCTTGATTAAAAAATTCCCATATTGAGTAAACTTAACTGCTTGAAGTTGAATATGTTCTTCATATGTTAGTTTCAATAATGCTTTTGCTTTTGCAATAATTTGATTAACCAGTTCATCATTTGAAGATTCAAAAAGAATATTAATATTGTTTATATAATTTCTTATTGCATTGATTAATATATCGAAATCAAATGTTTTATCTCGTGTAGCAATATTCTTCTTAATTAACTCATTGTCGAGATTACCTAGTAATTCAATTAAAGTATTTTTAAAATCTTTTAAATCCATTTATATAACCTAAAAATATATTTCCAATAAATATCATTGTAATAAGATTGTAGCTTAATAAAATAAATTTAACGGGGTAGTTACTTAGCTCCTCCTACTTAAAAATATGCTCATATTCTGCTCATTTCAGCAGATAAATACACAAATATAATGATAGTGAGTGCATCTTAAGAGAAAACCACCGTTTTATAGAGATTTTTAGGTATCTAAATCTATAAGAGGAGCTAAGTAACTACCCCGTTAAATTTATATAATTTAATAAAATAAATATTTAATTTACTAGTAGTAAAAAGTTAAGTTTTATAGAATAGATAAAGCAGATATAATTTTAAAACTATCCATACTCTTCAACCAATAAATCAAACTCTTTTTTTGCTTCCTCTTCTGTATCAAAATACTCTTTTTCAAATTCTGGTTTGTCGTATTTGTAGTACTCTTTAGTGATACGGTACTTGTAACTCTTATCTTCATAAATCACACAATCTAAATTGATATAAAAACCTAAACAATCGTCCATATCAATTTCTTCAGTTTTAATGATTTTCATTCTACTTACCATTCCAATCAACATTATTTACACCACCAAAGTTTTGAGGGTGTGGTTGAGTATCTGAACCACCCAACAACTCTTTAAACAACTTAGTTGGATATTTATAACCTACATATTTGTAGGGAGTATCATTAAGTTTTCTATGAACCTCATAGATATTATCCCCACTATACAGATAAGCTTCAATCTGGTTTTTCATATCATTCATAGAGGATATTACACTCCTATTAGAAGTTTTTGAATACTGAATATTTTCTAATGAAAGTAATACCTTTTCAAACTGGGATTGAGAAAATCCTAACTCCACTAATATCTTAAAAATGGGTTGAGAAATACTCTCCTCAAAATCTCTAAAATCCTTGGCTTTTAATCCATATATGAAAAATGAGAATAGAGTTTTATCATTGGTTATCAATACACAGTTGTATCTACCAAATTTAAGTAGATTACAATGATAATTATCTATATCAGAGTAGTTAGAAGTATCAATTTCTACTAAATCAACTTTGAGTTTATCTGATAGTTTTTTTGTTAGTTGTAGATTCAACGATAACTCCATACTGTTTTAGAAATAGTACTTAAAATTTATTGATAAAATGATAAATCACTCACTATCTAACAATATACTACACATAACCAAGTGAGATTTTTTCATTCCTAATTTCTCACTATAATATTCCAGTTTCTCTATCACATCAAAAGGTAGAGTGATTGTAATAGGTTTTGTGCCTAATATATTTGTAGATAGTTTTTTTAGTATCTTGATATTTTCCTCTTCTATCTCCTCTTCGAATGTATCAAAACTGTTGATTAGACAATTTTTTATATATTCAGATTTACTTACTTTTTTTCCCTCTCCAAATAACATTAAGATTACTATATCCATCTGTAAAAGTGTATCTTCATCCAAGGTGTATGTGACTTTTTTATGTGTTTTCATGAACTCTCCATATTTGATTATATGTATTATTTATACTGTTATTAGTATATTTTAGGAGTTTTAAAAAATAAAAATATTGTTTTGTATAATAAAGAATAACTTACACAAAAAGGAAAAGTTATGAAACAAATGTCAGATAAAGATAAAAAAATTGTATTTTATGTAATACAACAAATGAAAAATGGAGATATTAAATTTCCATCAGAGGAAGCATTAGATTACTCTATTGGTGAGATAGTGGATTTTATTAATAAAACTGAAAATAAAGAAATAGTTATAGAAATAATTTCAACTTTGATTGATATGAAAAAATCTCATATCTATGATAATGAAAGTATTGATAGAGATACATTTATTAAAATATTCAACTCTTTTAAGTTAAAAGAAATAATATTTGATAGTGTTCCAGTTTACGATGAATATGATGGAGAATATTCCGATGATATAGAGAGATTTGAATTTGTTTGTTCATTGATAGCAGAGATGTTTTTATACTCAGTTTATGAGTATGTAACGGAATACATGTAAATACGCATTAACTTGGACAAGCGCGCGCATGAACACTTGGACAGCTGAGAGTTAAAAAATATTCTCAGTGACATTGTAACATAGCTGTCCAAATAGATTAACTATTTGCCATCAGTTTTCGCATTGATTCTCCTTTTAAATTGATTTTATGAGCAGTATGAATAAGCCTATCCATCATCGCATCTGCAATAGTTTCATTTCCTAAATATGCATGCCACTCTGAGATAGGGAGTTGTGCAGTAATGATAATAGCACCATTGAACATTCTCTCTTCAATAATCTCAAATAGATTGTTGACTTCATCTGCAGATAGTGGTGTAACGCCGAAATCATCAAGTACCAATAGTTTAAAACGTGAAAGTTTTGTAAGAAATTTAGTATAGCTTCCCTCTAGCCTAGCTAACTTAATCTCTTCAAGAAGTGTAGATATTCTATAGTACCTTGTAGAGTATCCCATCGTGATAGCACGACGGGCTAAGGCTTGAGCCAAAAATGATTTCCCA
>JALSWC010000252.1 GCA_027060825.1 Sulfurimonas sp. | reverse complement strand
CACTCATCGAAGCTGCGGCAAAGGCTGCTGCTCTTTTAGTTGCAAAAGATTCCGAAGCTCACGCACTGTATGGTAGAAATCTTGGACTCTCTTTTCAAATCATAGACGATATTTTAGATATTACTGCCGATGAAGAGAGTCTTGGCAAACCTGCCATGAATGATTTTGTAGAGGGAAAATGTACGCTTCCGTATATATATCTTTACGAACTACTGTCTGATGATGAGAAAGAGAGACTACTTTCATTTCATGCAAAAAAAATAGATAAAAATGAAACGCAGTGGATACAAGATAAAATGAGTGAATATAAAACGATTGAAAAATCTTTTGCTTTAGCACAGAAGCTCTCTGATGAAGCAAAAGAGGCACTCTCAAATGATGAAGCCTTGGTCAATATACTTGATACTATGATAAAAAGAAGTTATTAATGCACTATTTAATAGTTAGTTTTTCACATAAAAACAGTGATATAGCACTTAGAGAAAAATTTACCTATACAGATGAAGAGAAAGAGGGGTGTCTTAAAAGACTTATACAAGCACCTTCAATAAGCGAAGCGATACTTTTAGCAACATGTAATCGTATGGAAATATATGTCTGCTGTAGTGATCTTGAGGATGCCCTGCAACATATGATGACACTTTTAACATATAAAGGGGGAATTTCTCCTGAGTATATCAAAAAGACAGCCGAAATAGTTGATGACAGTAGTGCTATTCACCATCTTTTTGCAGTGGCTAGTTCTATTGACTCTATGGTCGTTGGTGAGACGCAAATTGCTGGTCAATTAAAAGATGCCTATAAATTTGCACACGATAGAAAATATTGTGGTAAAAAAATGTCTAGGGCGCTCTCTCATGCTTTTAAATGTGCAGCAAAAGTAAGAAATCATACAGATATATCTTCTAAACCTGTTTCGGTTGCTTCTGTTGCAATTAGCCAAATAAAGGCTAAAGTGGGTGATTTGAAAAATAAAAAGGCACTTGTTATTGGTGTTGGTGAGATGAGTGAGATTTGTGCAAAACATTTTGTCTCTGATGGAGTTGAGACTTATATAACAAATAGAACAAGAATAAAAGCAGAAACTTTAGCAAGTGAGTGTCAAACAAAAGTATATGAATTTGGTAGTTTGGACAAGGCTATAAATGAATTTGACATAATTTTTACGGCTACAAGTGCTTCGTACCCTATTATTACAAATGACCTTGTAGAGAAGACTTCTTTTAGGCGTTTTTGGTTTGATATGGCAATTCCTCGTGATATTGATATTAAAAAGCACGATGATATTGAACTCTTTGTTGTTGATGATATTAAAAATATTGTTGATGCAAACAGAGCTGATAGAGGGCAATATGTAAGACAAGCACATGGCATTGTTGGACGAAGTGTTGTAGAGTTTTTTGAATGGCTTGATGCACTCAATGTAGAACCACTTATAAAAGAGATATATCAAAAAGCAGATGATGCTGTAGAGGTTGAAACACAACGAGCATTGAAAAAAGGTTTTATACCAAAAGAGTGTGAGTATGAAGCAAAAAAAATGGCACAACAAGCCATAAAAAGATTTTTGCATGATATGACAAAAAAAATGAGAGAAGTTTCTCCTGAAGCTAAAAGTGATACAATTACGGGTGCTATGCAGTATATGCTAAATGATGCACACGATAATATTCCAAATCAATATAAACATTATATAAAGGATTAGCATTTGAGAAGAAGTAGAGCATTTATTCCAACGACAAAAGAGGCACCATCTGATGCAACGCTACCAAGCCATATTTTTTTAGCTCGTGCAGGTTTTATTACACAAGTTGCAGCAGGACTTTATAACTATCTTCCTTTAGCGAAGCGTGTTATTAGAAAAATAGAGAACATTGTAAATGAAGAGATGGCAAAAGTTGGCGCACAAGAGGTAGAACTCTCATTCGTAACACCTGCTGGTTTGTGGGCAGAGAGTGGACGAATAGAGAAGTTTGGAAAAGAGCTGCTGCGTTTTAAAGATAGAAAAAATAATCTTTTTGTTCTTGGACCAACACATGAAGAGATGATGGTAGATTTAGTTCGTAATCGTGTTACTTCTTATAAAAACTTACCACTAAATCTCTACCAAATAAAGACAAAATTTCGTGATGAAGCGCGTCCTCGTTTTGGATTGATGCGTGGTCGTGAATTTATTATGAAAGATGCTTACTCTTTTCATGCCTCTACTGAAGATTTAGATCGTGAATTTGAGGCTATGGAAGTGGCTTATAAAAAAATACTCACTCGTTTAGGTCTTGATTTTAGAGTTGTTGAGGCAGATAGTGGGGCTATTGGTGGAAGTGGATCTAAAGAGCTTATGGTTATAGCAGATAGTGGTGAAGATACTATTGCAATATGTTCAAAATGTGAATATGGTGCAAATATTGAAGCTGCTTCAAGAAGTGCAAGAGCCTCAGTTCCTGAAGCGCCAGAAGCTGATTTTAATAAATTTTTAACACCAGACATAAAGACAATAGATGAACTTGCTGAATTTTTTAAAGTTGATCCCTATTACACTGTAAAATGTGTTGCTAAAAGGGTAGTCTATGAAGATGAGAGTGAAGTCGTTCTTTTCTTTGTTCGAGGATGCGATAATTTGCAAGAAGTAAAAGCCCTAAACGCAACAGAAGCACTTGATATTGTGGATGTTACAGAGGAAGAGCTTAAAGAGATAGGCTTAGAACCTGGATTTATTGGGCCACTTGATCAGGTAAAAGCAAAACATGTTATAGATAGTGACTTAAAAGGTGCTACAAATATGATTTGTGGTGCGAATGAAGATGGTTACCATTTTATAGGCGTTGATATGTCTATTTTGGATGATGTTGCTTACTTTGCAGATATTGCAGAGGTAAATGAGGGCGATATTTGTCCTTACTGTGATGGAGAACTTTCATTTACAAAAGGTATAGAAGTTGGGCATATATTTAAACTAGGAACAACCTATTCAAAACCACTTAAAGCAGAATTTTTAGATGAAAATGGGAAAAGTCAGCCTTTTATTATGGGAACATACGGTATGGGTATTTCTCGTTTAGTGGCTTCTGTAATTGAGCAACATCATGATGAGAGTGGTTGTATCTGGACAAAAGAGACAGCACCCTATATGGTAAATATCATGATAAACAACATAAAAAATAAAGCACAAGTAGAGGCTGGTGAGGCTCTTTATGAACAACTACAAAACGCAAATGTTGAAGTAATGCTTGATGATAGAAAAGAGCGTTTTGGATTTAAAATGAAAGATGCAGAGCTTATTGGTTTTCCATATACTGTGATTGTTGGAAAAGAGCTTGTTGATGGCAATGTGCAACTCTTTGATAGAGCTACAAAGACAAAAGAGAGTATGAGTGTTACAACTATTTTTGATAGATTGATGGAGCTTGTGTAGATGCTCTATTTTTTACTCTATCTCTTTTTAGAAGTGCTTGTCTCTGTTAATATCTCTTCAGAAATAGGTGGATTTGCTACATTTTTGGAAATAATGCTTACTGCGTTTATAGGAATTTCAATTTTAGTAAATTTCAGAAAAACTCTTATGGAAAATATGAGAGCTGTTTCGTTTAGTTGTATTGACCTTGAAGAGTTTCAAAGATTAAACCTTTTTACTCTTATTGGTGCTATTTTACTCATTATTCCTGGATTTTTGACCGATATCGTAGGGGCTTTGATGCAGTTTAGTGTTATTACGAGTATGATTGTTAACCGTTATAATGTAAAATCAGGAAGTTGTAAAAATTCTTACAACGAACAAATAAATAAACAAAAGGATTCAGATGTTATTGATGTGGAAATTATTAGCGATAGCTCTACTATTAAGTAGTTCAGTGTATGCAAAGAGTACAACAAACGAGAAAATAGAAGATTTTTTAGAAAATCAATTTATGGAAAATCCAAGAATTGAAGATGTAGATGTTCATGTAGAAGATACTGTTCCTTTAAAAGAGGTAAAAGGTTGGAGTGGATATATTGTTGATGTTAAAGCAGTGATTAAAGGTAAGACAAAAAGAACTATAAAACAAAGAATGATTTGGTTCTCTAATGGTGATGTTATTACAAAAGATTTAATAACTCTTGAATATGGAAAAAATCTTATACAAGAGATAAAACCAGCATTCAAAGATACATACTATAGACCTGAAAACCTTATTTATGGAAATAAAGATGCAAAACATAAAATAGTTATTTTTTCTGATCCATTATGCCCATTTTGTAAAGGTTTTGTTCCTGGTGCATTACAAAACTTGAAAAAAGAGCCAAATAAATTTGCAGTTTATTACTATCATTTTCCACTATTGCGTTTACATCCAGCTTCGGGAACATTAGTAAAAGCTGCTGTTGCAGCTGAATTGCAAGGTGTTAAAAATGTCATTTTAAGACTTTATACGGTGAAAATTAATCCACGAGAAAAAGATGTAAATAAAATTCTTGCTGCGTTTAATAAAGTAGAAGGAACAAAGATTACTGTTGCTGATATTAATTCAGAGGCTGTTAAAAAGCAGATAAAAAATGATGTTGATGTCGCGCGTGATTTAATGGTCGCTGGAACTCCTACTGTTTATCTTGATGGTAAAATAGACAATAGTAAGACAAAATATTTAAAAGTTAAATAATGAAAAAACTTACAATAGCAACCCGTGTTTCAGATTTAGCTCTTTGGCAGGCGTATCATGTAAAGAAAAGAATTGAAAAAAGTTACCCTAATATAGAAGTGTTACTCAATAAAATTGTCAGTAATGGCGATAAAGTTTTAGATAAACCACTTGCACTTATAGGGGGTAAAGGACACTTTACAAAAGAGCTTGAAGATGAAATGCTTGCAGGAAATGCTGAACTTGCCGTGCATAGTCTTAAAGATGTACCTACATATATGCCAGAGGGTTTAGAGCTTGTTGCTGTTACACAAAGGCAAGATCAAAGTGATGTTTTTTTATCACATACCTATGCGAGTTTAGATGATTTACCTCATGGTGCTGTTGTTGGGACTACAAGTTTAAGAAGACGGATGCAACTTTTACAAAAGCGTCCAGATTTACAAGTGAAAGATTTACGAGGGAATGTAAATACAAGGCTAAGAAAACTTAAAGAGGGTCAATACGATGCGATTATTCTTGCATGGATAGGACTGCATAGACTTGATTTACTTAAAGATATTCCATTTACACAAAAACTTTCACTAGATATGATGATACCTCCCATGGGTCAAGCTGCCCTTGGTATTGAAATAGTTAGTAATAACGAAAAGGTAAGAGAAATTGCTCTTACTCTTAACGATGAAGAGACCTTTATCTGTACAAAGTTAGAGCGTGAATTTATTTCTGCTATTGGAGCAGGTTGTTCTGCACCTGTAGCATGTAATGCTGTTATAAACGCAGAAGAGATTACATTTAGAGTGATGCTTGGATTTGCTGATGGAACACATATTATGCAAGAGAGAGTTGTTGTGGATGTAAGTCAAGCAGAGGGTTTAGGTGCAAAAATTGCAAAAGAGATGATAGAAAATGGTGCTTTAAAACTACTTGAAGATGCACAAAACGCTGCGTTCAAAGATGAAATGCCACAACGATTGTAAAACAGACGACGGAATTAAAAATTATGAAAAAAACAATAGCACTTTTAAAAAAATATGATGAACTAAAAATAATTGATACCCCTTTAGATATATATTTGGAAATTCCTCATTTGGCTTATGCTGAAGTAAAAAAAGAGGATGGTGGTAAAGCACTTCTTTTTACAAATGTAATTGATGCAAAAAGTGATACAAAATTTGAAGAGCCTGTACTTATGAATGTGTTTGGTTCATACAAGCGTTGTGAACTGCTCTTTGGCAGAACTATTGAGAGTGTTGCTGATGAGATAACAAATTTACTCCATATGAAACCACCTTCTGGATTTATGCAAAAAATTGATATGGCAAAAGAGCTTTTTTCACTCAAAAATATTTTTCCAAAACGCCTCAAAGGTAAGGGGGAGTGTCAAGCTATTCAATATCTTAAAGAAGAAGTTGATTTGTATAAACTTCCTGTACTTACAACATGGGAACAAGATGGTGGACCTTTTATAACTATGGGACAGGTCTATACACAAAGTCTTGATGGAGAGATGGTAAATCTTGGAATGTATAGATTGCAAGTGTATGATAAAAATCATTTGGGGATGCATTGGCAAATTCATAAAGACGCTTCACACTTTTTTGACCAATATCAAAAAGCAGAACAGAATATGCCTGTAAGTATTGCAATAGGTGGTAATCCACTCTATACTTGGTGTGCAACAGCACCTCTGCCTTATGGTGTTAATGAACTTTTAATGTATGGACTCATTACAAAAACTCCAGCACAACTTGTGAAATCTTTGACAACACCTCTTTATATTCCTAAAGATGTTGATTATGTTATTGAAGGCTGGGTTGATCCTAGTGAGATGAAAATTGAGGGTCCTTTTGGTGACCATACTGGTTACTATACGCTTGAAGAGCCGTACCCTGTGCTTGAAGTAAGTGCAATTAGTATGAAAAAAAATAGAACATTTTTAGCAACTGTTGTAGGCAAACCACCTTTAGAAGATAAATATATGGGCTGGGCAACAGGGAAAATATTTTTTCCTCTGCTTAAAACTACTGTGCCTGATTTACTTGATTATCATATGCCTGAAAATGCAGGTTTTCATAATCTAATACTAGCAAAAATGCAACCACTCTATAAAGGGCATGCCAAACAGTTTATGCATGCTTTTTGGGGTGCAGGACAGATGAGTTTTGTAAAACATGCTATTTTTGTTGATGAAAATGCTCCAAAATTAGAAGATTATGAGGCATTTACAGCATATATTTTAAATAGATTTACACCAAAATCTATGTTTATTACAGAGGGAATTTTAGATGCCCTTGATCACTCCTCACCAGAAACACTTGTTGGTGGAAAATTGGGCATAGATGCAACTTCAGCAAACGGGGTAGAAGCACCACAACTTTTAGGTGATGCCGAACTTTTAGCAAGAGTAAAAGAGCTAGTACCTCAAGCAGTTGATTTATACCAATTTATGAAAGAGACAAGTAATCCTATTACTGTCATTAGTATTGAAAAAAATAAAAATGCAAAAGAGTGTTTTGATGCATTAGTAGAGCTTAGCCCGCATTTAAGGATAGTTGTATTTGTAGATGCGTATAAAAATGATATACAAAACCCTTATATGCTTATTTGGCGTGTAACAAATAATATGGATGCACTCAGAGATGTTTATAGTGCAGGGTTAATGGTTGGCATTGATGGTACAAATAAAACGGCAGTTGATGGTTTTACAAGAGAGTGGCCAGATGATGTGGATTGTACTTTAAGTGTTATTGAAAGCTTAAAAGAAAAAGGTGTTTGGGATTTTGATGATGAGTTATTTGAAAAATTTCAATTGTAATGTTCGATAAAATTTTATAACCAGAGGAAATATAATGGAAAAAATGTGGTCAGGTCGTTTCTCGGCATCTGCTTCAAATCTTTTAGATCAATTTAATGCATCAATTATGTACGATAGAAAACTCTATCGTGAAGATATTGAAGGTTCACAAGCACATGCAAAAATGCTTGCAAAACAGGGTATTCTTACAGAAGATGAGTTAAATCAAATTCTTGATGGTTTAAATCAGGTAAAGAAAGAGATAGAATTAGGCGAATTTGAGTGGAAAATTGCTGATGAAGATTTACATATGGGCATAGAAAAACGCCTTACTCAGCTTATAGGAGATGCCGGAAAAAAACTTCATACTGCAAGAAGTAGAAATGATCAGGTAGCTGTGGATTTTCGCCGTTATGTTCTACGCAAAAATCTAGAGATTACTGAAGCAATTAAAGCACTTATGGAAGTTGTTTTAGAAGTTGCTAACAAACATACACAAACGCTTATTCCAGGGATGACACACTTGCAACATGCACAACCAATTAATTTTGGTTTTCATTTGGGTGCCTATCTTTCTATGTTTAAACGAGATATTGAACGATTTGAGAGTTCTTATAAACGCAACAATATCTCTCCTCTTGGCTGTGCCGCACTTGCAGGTACACCTCATAATGTAGATAGAGAATACTCTGCAGAACTTTTAGGTTTTGATAGTGTAAGCGTAAATTGTCTTGATACTGTAAGTGATAGAGATTTTGCTTTAGAAATTTTGTTTAATATTTCGACGATGATGATGCATATTTCACGCCTCTCTGAAGAGCTTGTTATGTGGTCATCGTATGAGTTTGGATTTGTTGAACTCTCAGATGAGTATTCAACAGGAAGTTCAATTATGCCTCAAAAGAAAAATCCTGATGTTCCAGAACTTTTACGAGGAAAAACGGGACGAGTTTATGGCTCACTAATGGGGCTTTTAACTGTCATGAAAGGGTTGCCACTTGCATACAATAAAGATACGCAAGAGGATAAAGAGGGTGTTTTTGATGCTGTAGAGACTGCTGAAATTTCACTTGAAATTTTAAGAGAAGCCATTAAAACTATGCAGGTAAAAGCACACAATATGGAAAAAGCGTGTGCTATTGGACATTTGAGTGCTACAGATTTAGCTGATTATTTAGTTGAAAAATGCAATATTCCATTTCGTGAAGCACACTTCATTACAGGTCATGCTGTAGCGAAAGGGGAAGAGTTGGGTGTTGATTTATCTAAAATGGATTTTAAATATCTTAAAGAGATAGATGAACGCATAGATGAAGATGTAATGGAGTTTTTACAACTGCGTCACTCTATGAATGCAAGAACTTCTCAAGGGGGAACTGCAAGTGAGCGTACCAAAGAACAATTGGTACACTTTAAAACCTATTTAGAAAAAAAATAGGTTTTTAGAGAAAATCTTTAGGATCAGAATCACTTAAATGTTCCCATTTTAATTTTGCTCCACCTAAAATATGGAAATGGAGGTGTTTTACCTCTTGTCCTCCGTTTTCGCCTACATTTGTTATTACTCTGTATCCACTTTTATCAATGCCAACTTGCTTTACAAGCTCTTGAATAAATTCAGTCATTCCTGCCATTGTCTCTGAATTTACCTCATTAAAGCTATCTACATGAACTTTTGGAATTGCCAAAAGATGTGTAGGAGCTTTTGGGTTTATATCGTGAAAAGCTAAAAAATTTTCATTTTCTAGTTCAATATTAGCAGCTATCTCTTTGTTTACTATTTTACAAAATAAGCACATTCTACTTCCTTTATTTTTCTTTTATTATACCTTAATGAAGCTATATATAAATTAATTTCGCTATAATCCAATTAAAATTTTACACTTAATGGAGACTCTCAATTGAAAGAGTGGTACGATAAAATAAATGAAACAGATTCTGTTGATGCTTTAGAAGAGATACGCATTGCTCTGTTTGGAAAGAAAGGTGTTCTAGCAGCACAGTTCGCAAAAATGAAAGATGTTCCAAATGAACAAAAAGGAGCATTTGCTAAAGAGTTAAATGCACATAAACAAAACTTGATGAATGAGTTTTCTGCAAAGAAAATTGTACTGCAAACGCAGGCACTTCAAGAGGCTATGAAAGCAGAGGCAATAGATGTCTCTATGTTTTCAACAAAGAGTGCAGTAGGTGCCTTACATCCTGTTATGGAGACGATGGATAGGATTGTTGAGTATTTTTCATCTATGAACTTTAGTGTTAAAACTGGAAATATTGTAGAAGATGATTTTCATAACTTTGAAGCACTGAACCTTCCAAAATACCACCCAGCTCGTGATATGCAAGACACTTTTTACTTTAAAGATGAGATGCTTTTGCGTACACATACTTCTCCTGTTCAGATTAGAACGATGCTTGAGAACAAACCTCCTATTCGTATGATAGCACCTGGTGCTGTTTTTCGTCGTGATTACGATTTGACACATACTCCGATGTTTCATCAAGTTGAAGGTCTTTTAGTTGATAAAGAGGGAGCAGTCTCTTTTGCAAACCTAAAGTTTATTTTAGAAGACTTTTTGAAATATATGTTTGGTGATGTAGATGTCCGTTTTCGTCCATCATTCTTTCCATTTACGGAGCCTTCTGCTGAAGTGGATATCTCTTGTGTATTTTGTAAAGGTGAGGGGTGTAGAGTATGTTCTCACACTGGCTGGCTTGAAGTTTTAGGATGTGGCATAGTTGATTCTAATGTTTTTGAAGCAGTAGAGTATAAAGATGTTAGTGGATATGCATTTGGTCTTGGCGTTGAGCGATTTGCTATGCTTATTCATCAAATTGGAGATCTTCGTTCACTCTTTGAGGGCGATATTAAATTACTGGAGCAGTTTCAATGATAGTTACAAGAAGTTGGTTAGATGAGTGGATTGATTTAAGTGGTATCTCAACTGAAGATATTGCAAAAACATTTAACTCAATCGGCTTGGAAGTTGATAGAGTGCATGAGTATAGAGTACCAAAAAATATTGTTTTTGGGAGAGTTTTAGAGTGTGAAAAACATCCTGATGC
>JALSWC010000251.1 GCA_027060825.1 Sulfurimonas sp. | reverse complement strand
GCATCACCATTATGTTTTTCAACTTGTGAAATGTAAGAGCGAACATGTGTATCTGCACCATTTGTAACTGTACATGAATTTATGACAATCACATCTGCTTCATCTTCATTTTCTGTTATGTCATACTCTTTAAGAGAACTCATCATAACTTGTGAATCATAAAGATTTGTACGACAACCGAATGTTTTAAAGTAAACTTTTTTTTTCATTTTATACCAACTCGTGATTATGTTCTATTGGATTTTCATTTTGCATAGAGACATTTAGTTTTTGTGTAGGATACGCTATGGTAATATCATCTTCTGCATTAAAAGCATCGACAATTTCAGATGATATTGAACTTCTCAATGTTAAAGTACCATACGCATTTGTTAAGTACCATGCTTCAATATCAAGACCATTTGGTGCAATAAAAGAGAAAATTCGTGGTTCAACATTTGTATTTTTCAGACTATAATTTCGTCTTAATTTATTTAACTGTTTTCTAGTAATATCAGTATATCCTTTAGAGTATTTTTTAGTAATTTCTTTAACTAAATGCATAGCTTTTTTATGGTTTGAGTCAAAAGTAATAGTAATTTTTACACCATCCCAAACCGTTTTTAAAGATTTATGGGTATAGTTTGCTATCATTTTTGTAAAGACATAATTATTTGGAATAAAAATAATCCTCCCAGCACGACGATTTTGCATAATCGAAGTAAGCGTAATATCTTCTAGTATGGTTATTCGTAGCAGTGAAACATCCAAAACATCTCCAACATACTTCATCCCATCCAAATCCACACGGATTCTATCTCCAACATGGATGCTACCACCAAAAACAATTACAAGCCAACCAAGCAAGCTCATAAACCAATCTTTCATAGCAATAGCAATACCTGCTGAAGCAAATCCTAAAATAGTAACAATATAACTTACATTTTCAATATAATTAAAAAACAGTACCAAAACAATAATTGTAAAATTCGTAAAAGTCAGAATTTTATTTGCCATATAAAAGCGTTCATTATCAGTAATATATTTTTTTACTATCAGTTTAAGAAGAAAAAAGATTAAAAAGATTGCAAAAATAATAATACTGATTTTTATAAGCCCATGTATCTGTCTCTTTATATTTTTATTTATATTAATCTCTGCAACATCCAATCTTTTTTGATACACATCCATAGTTACATCCATAGTACCTAATGCCCTTTTGAACATCTCTAACTCTACTTTTTGTTTTTTTATACTTTTTTTGTAATTATGCACTGTATCTAAAAGTGCTAAATTCTTATATGTTTTCAGTTGCATTTGCAATGCTTTAATAAGATTTTGAAGTGCCTCTTTTTTCTTTTTATACTCTTCCAAATTTGCATCAAAAGTTTTAATAAGAGATAAACCTCCTAAAATGTCAAAAGGATTACTAATATCAGGAATTTTTTCTATATTTGGAGGTGTTATAAGCTCTGAAAATGGAGCAAGTGCAAAACCTCCCTTTAAATCATCCACCTGCGTAGCTAAAATCTTTTGCTTATCAATAAGAGCATTGAGTTCTGATTTTGCACTTGCAGTTCTTGCATGTCTGGAGAGATATCTTATTCTCTTTTTTATTTTAGAAAGGTTATTTTTTACATCAAGAGCAGTTAAATAAGAAGCATAACTTTTTGTCCACATATTCTCATTAGAAATCTGCCTTTTTAAAGTTTTAAGAGTCTCTTTATCTTCTTTTATTTTTGCATATTTTTTAGCCTCTTGTTCTGCTTTTCTTAAAAGAATTTTGTTATTTGTAACATTACTCTCTGCACTACTATTACTATCAACATTTGCATATAAAGTTTGTAAAAAAAGAAGCGTTAAAATAAAAGATTTAAACAACATCAGGATGCCTTAAAAGTTTTAAGTACATCTAAAATTATATTTTTATCTATAGTATCAGTTATTTTTACACCACCAAGATGATAAGGAACAATAAAAGTAACACTTGCATCTAAGCTTTTTTTATCAAGATAAAAGGCTTCATAGAAGGCTTCAATATCTTCAATAACATAATTTGTTGGAAGATTATATTTTTGTAAAAGCTTCTCAACTCGTTGCACTTCCTCTTCATCCATAAGTCCCATAAAGAGTGCTGTTTTATTTGCCATCACCATTCCAATGGCTACAGCTTCCCCATGCAAATATTGCTTATACTGCGTTTGACTCTCAATAACATGACCAAAAGTATGCCCATAGTTCAGTGCTGCACGAAGACCTCTCTCTTTTTCATCTTCTGCAACAACGCCTGCTTTTGTCTCTACTGCTTGCTTAATAGCCTCTTGCAAAATTACTTTATTACTCAAATCAGCCTGCTCTAAAAATTCAAAAAAATCTTTATTAAAAGTAACTGCCATTTTTACTATTTCAGCCACACCTGCTGCAAACTCTCTTTTAGGCAGTGTTTCTAAAAAAACAGGGTCAATATATACGGCTTGAGGTTGATGAAATGCCCCTATAAGATTTTTTCCATATCTATTGTTCATACCAGTTTTACCACCAACACTCGCATCAACCTGAGAGAGTAGCGTTGTAGGAATTTGAATAAAATCAATTCCTCTTTGATAAATACTTGATGCATATCCTGTCATATCGCCTATAACACCACCACCAAACGCAATAAGCATAGAACTACGGTTAAAACGGTGGTTAAAGAGTGATTCTAAAATAGTGTCAATGGAAGCTTGATTTTTATATTCTTCACCATCAGGCACTGTAATAATGTAAAGTTCATTAGCACTAATTTTTGATAAAAGATATGCCAAATGTAAACCAGCAACTTTCGGATTTGTTACAATCGCAACTTTTTTATCAAAATGCATCTTTGGCATTGTATCAATTGTTATATCATAAGAGTTATCTACTATCTGTTTTAAGGGAATATTTACTTGCATTATCTATCCAAAATTTAATATGTTAGATAATACTTAATTTTTACTAAAAAACGGCTAAATTTG
>JALSWC010000250.1 GCA_027060825.1 Sulfurimonas sp. | reverse complement strand
GCTTCTAAACCTTTGAGGACTTTAATATTACTAGCACCGTAATTTTGTTCCATTAAATACTTCTCCATTGCCATATTTGGCATTATTGGAGATATTTTATCTAAATTTATCTAAAAAGAAGTTTTATGCGTAATTTCTATAAATATTTATATTCCAAATAAGAATAAGAAAAATAAATACAATACCCTATTTTACGGTATTTAGAGAAATTTATTTTTTATTTTATCTTATTTTTATTTTTTATTTACCAATAAATAAGTTCTATTTTTATTTCCACCCTCTTTTAATAATTCTCCATTTTCTACACCCTTATAAAGAACTTTTTGAATTGCTTTTAAATTAATATCTGGAATCCTTGAAGCAATATCTGCTTTTGAACTATTTGGATGAATTTTTAAATCTTCATATATTAATGCTTTGAGTGCGTGTGGTTCCAATGTCTTCAATGATGGTTTTATATTTTGCTCAACTGCACTTAAAAATTTATGATTAAGCAGATAATTTACGCCTTTTGTTTTTCCTTGAGTAACAAGTATATTTTTTTCAACTAAAGAGTTTACCCAGTTTCTTAAACGGCTATCGTCTCCAAGTTGCAAAAATTTTGCCAACTCTGTTGCACTCACTCTTTTTTCTCTAGCAATAATTCCTAAAGTAATAATCTCTTTTTGTGTAAGTTCAAAATGTGAAAGAGCATAATCTAAAAGTTTTAACACATCTTGAGAAATAATTGTGGAAAATATTGTCACCTTGACATAATCAATGTCATTGTCTATCTGAGGAAACTCTTTGGCATCTAAACTCAATTTTTCATAGATGAGATCATACCCAGAACCCTCTCCCTCCATCAATCCTAATGCTTTAAAAATATCTATAAGATGTGGATTTTTACGACGAGAGTGATGAAGGATATTTTGTTTTGTAATGCCAAGTGGAAGTCCACCTGGATTCATTATTTCCACTCTATCAGTATAAACTCGTATGAAAACATCACCAGAAATTGTAAAAGATTGATGCACAAAAGCATTAACTAAAAGCTCTCTTATTACTGCTGGATGGTACTGTGGTATCTTTTCTCTAAAAAGTCCTTTTGGGAGTTCATAAGAGTACTTTAACTCTGTTGCTTTACTTTCAATATCAAGCAGAAGTTCTTTAGGATTTAACTCATTAAAATGCCATTCTTCTTTACGAACTTTTTCTTCGTTTTTATCATAGACTATGTATTGCACCGTTATAGGGTAACTAATCTTGGAACGCTGCAAAGGATTACCAAGCCAAAGTAGACCAAGGTTTGTAACTATACCATCATCTACAAGTCTAAAATGTTCCAACAAAGAGTTTTCATCGAGCTGTTTCATAAACTCTGAAATCTTGTCAGAAGCCTGAATATCTACAACAAACTTTTGAATATTTTCTAAAGGGAGATTTTCAACTCGAATGCGTGAATGGGTAACAAGCTCCCACTGAAAGTCTCCCTTTTCAAAAACTAATTGAGTAAGACTTTGAGAATCTACAGGCACACACTCTTCACCTATGCGAATACCGACTTTACCATCAGATGTCATTGCTACAGTTTTTAGAGATGGAAGCACACGAAAAGAGAAGTATTCACCACCATTTTCATGTGTAAGATGTTCAGGCTCAGCCAAACCAACACTGTTTGTAAACCCTCGCAAGGCTTTAAGTGTTGTATTTATCTTATCTTGAGAAATTTTTTGTGTTGTTGGAGGTTCTTTCATTTTGTCATCAAGCCCAATGAAAATAGTCCCACCCTGAGCATTTGCAAAACAGACACATTCACGGGCAAGCTCTCGTAACTTCTTACCTCCCTCTGTCTTATCTAAACTTTTATACTCTATACTGTGGTTTTCTTCTTCAAAAATCATTTTTGTTGCCTTATCATAGTACAGCAAGATTTGCTAAATTTTCTATTGTCATAATAGCAAATTTCAATTCATCTTTATAAATTTCAACATTATCGTAATGGGATTGAGGGTTAAATATACTGTGTCTAAATGTTTGAAGCTTAGCAAAAAGTTCTTTATTCTCAAGACTCTCTGAAAGATTATAAGCATTTTGCAATAAATTATTCAGTTGCATTTTTTCACATGTACTAGAAAATTTTTTATCTGTTGGTAATAATTTAAATAAATACTCTTCACAAGCTTTTCTTAAAAGATTTGCAGCACAATCATAATTTTTTGATAAAAATTCAACATTTGCCCTTTCGAGAGAACTTTTACCCTTTCTAATATAAGGTTTTTCATTATCACCACTATCATCAATATACATTTCATAAGTGAGCCATCGTCCATTTTGTAAATAGCCTAATTTACTTTTAGCCATTTCAAAAAAGGATCGCTCATGTGTCATAATAAATAACTGATAACCTTCAAATAAATCTTGATCTGTTATAAGCTCTAAAACTTTCGCTCTATTACTCATATCTAAACTTATCAAAAGATCATCAAGCACGAAGATAGGTATATCAGGTTTTGCATAAGAGAGAATTGCTGAAAAGTAAAATGCCAAATTTATGGCAGAAAGTTTGGCTTCATTGAGGAACTTATGATGTTCAATTGATGTACCATTGAATTTTACATCAAAATCTAGTATTTGCGACTGCCCATAGTCAATAGAAATTATCACATCAAGGTTTTCATAATCCAGTTTTTTCAAAAGAGTATTGATGCTTTTAGTTCCACTGGTATTTATTATATTGACTTTTGTTTCTATGCCTCTTTTAACATCACTCCAATCACTATAAAGCTTATCTGCTGCATCGGTTGAAGAAAAAATAGAGTTAAACTTTGTAGTAAAATTATCATTTACAATATTCTCTTCTATATCATCCAAAGTTGTTTGAATGGTATCTATATAAGTGCTGATTGAAGCATCTCCACCTTCAGAATCAATATATCTATATAGCTCTAATTTTTCATTGAGTTCATCACTACCATAAACATATTTTTCTATCTCAGCTAAGGATCCTTCCCAATTATCTAAAAACTCTTCATAAACTGTAGTGTTTTCAAAAAGAGTATGGTAATGCTCTATAAAGCTCTTTATTCTAGCATCAAAAGCTTTTAACTCATCAAAAGTATCTTGCGAGATAGCATTAAACTCAACACTTGTTACATCTCCCTCTTTATCTTCTCTCTCAAACTCACCAACTTCACTAGAGTCTAAAAATTCCAAGTTTTCAATATCACCAAAGAGCTGATTTTTAAAATCTTCTAAGTTTTTAAAGTAAGTTATCTCCTTGAAATATTTTAAGAGAAGTTCCATCCTCTGTATTCTCTCTTGTGCATCAAGAGTATTACCTGCTAAGTTTGTTAAACTAATATCACCAGTTAATAACTCAAGCAATACCTTTTTAGCAAAAATCTCATTTTCATAGCTATGCATCATATCTAAACCAAGGAGATCTTTGTAGGTTAAAAAGCTTTTTACACGACTTAGATTTGTCAGTTGCGTTTGCAAACCAGATGTCAATCCACTTTGATTATAAGTATATTCAACTTCATCATCAAAAGTGATTTTTATAAACCCATCTTCTGTCGTATTAAAAATATTTAACAGCGATTTTTCATCATCTTGTGTAAAGTGAGATTTTGATTTTGTTTCATCATTATAGTAGTTTACGAAAGCATGAAGTGCCCAAAATAGAGAGCTTTTTCCACTCCCGTTTTCGCCATAAATAAGTACATTTTTATTATCAAATTTTAGTTTATCTTCAAAAGAGTGAAAGGCTCTAAAGTTTTGGAGGGCTATTTTATTTAATTTCATTCCACTCTCTTATATATTGGATTCTATAGTTTTTATAAGTTCTAAAGAGTCTATAAAGGCTACATTATAAGCTATTTTATGGTTTCTGTCACTCCAGAAAGCATAAAGTTTTAGTACTTGTTCTAAAGATGCATTTTCTACTGCTTCTTTTTCTATATGTGCAATAACTCCATATCCTTCACTTTGAAGCTCTTTTGTAAAATAGAGTTCATACACCATAATATCTATAAGTTTCTCAAAAAACTCTATCTCAAATTTATATTTTTCACTATCTTCTTTTTTTAATAAGATGATGTAATCTACAATCAACTCAAATGATTGTGTATTTTTTATTTTTTTGATAGGGATAGATAACAATTGCGATTTATCAATTTGGAGTAAATCACCAGTCAGTTTGCCCATATACTTTAGCCAATAGTGTGTTACTGTTGAGTTTAAAATAGCTGTTAAATACTTTAAGTTTATTCTATCTGTTTTGATGAAATTTAATGCTCTTGAGCCATAAAATTCATCTTCTGTATAAGTGCAAGAAGGAGATATTGTTCTAGTCGCACATATTATTTTAGCACCAATTTTAAAAAAAATCTCTTCTCTTTCTCTATGCAAATAAAAATATGGTTTATTAGGAGTTTTATATCTTATTTTTGCTTGTATTAGTTCCTGTTCATATTTTTTAAAATGACTATTAATATTTATCAAATCGGATATATTTTTATCTTTAAAATTTTTATTTGTCATATAAAAAATATATTTATCTGTTGAGTTCGCTAAATATTTACCTGCATTTGTATAAAACCGTTTTAAATATACTTTTTCCTCATCATTAAAATTATCATAATCTTCCTCTTTGACAATAAATGCTTTATCTGGGGATCCAACGATGCCTTGTGCCACTTCTTTATCTTCTAACTCAAAGTTTCTATTACTTTCTAATATTGATAAAATAGAAAAAATATTTTGCCTTAAAAATGTGATATTATCATCTATTAGATCTTTTTTAATAATCTTTGCTTCAAAAATTTCAAACTTATCACTCTTCTCTTTTTGCAAAAACTTTTCTAGCTCAGCTTTAGATATATTTTTATCTATCACTTTTGAGTACTCAGTAAAATACTCAGCATTATCAGTTGTCTTTTTAAGCATCATTATCATTGTCTGTATGCCGGCACTATCAAAGACCTTGTAATCACCAAAATCTATAAACTCCAAAATCTTTGTCTCTCTAAGTACCTTATTTCTAAAATCTGATGCTCCGGCATTAGAGATCCAGTTATTCGTTGCAATATAAGTTAAAACACCCTGCTCATCTTTTAAAAGATCAATCCCCAAACATGCAAACAGATACCATATATCCATCTTGCCTTGATAGCAAGAGAGTCCTCTTGTACCATCAAAAGCACTTTTATCTGTGTACTCTTTAATGTAAGGAGGGTTAGCTATCACTATGTCAAAGCCACCATCTTTATCTTTAAGTGTCTCTCCAAACCAAAGCTTATACATAAAAATCGCTCTACTAATAGGGTGCTTTTGAAGCTCTTTTATTTTTGCAATAATTTCTTCATTTTTAGTAATTTTGTTCCATATTGACTTTATTTTTCTCTCGACAGCAGGTGTTTTAGTTTTTAACTCTTCTGTCGCAGCTTTCTCTTTTAGATTAGTTACTTCTCTTGTAAGCTCATCTATCTTCTGCTCTAAAATAGCCTTTATAGCAGAGAAAATCTCTTTCAGTAAACTCTCTTTTTTCTGTTTTTCATTTGTCTTGAAAAATTGATGCAATTTTTTTGTTAAAATCAAAATATGGTCTTGTGCATCTATCTTATCAAAGTCCCATGCTTGATGAACTTTTCCAAAAAGCTGTTTTTGAGCTTTTTTTGTTTTTGGTTCAGATATGTCTGCCGGTATAGGGTCGATTCCATCAACTGTTTCAACAAGACTATTTCCATGCATAATTTTAAAATATAAATTTGGTAATGGTTCTGGTTCATCTGCATCAACAATCAAACTTAGCCAAAAACGAAGTTTTGCAATATCGACAGCACTCTCATCTATATCTACACCATGAATACAATTTTCAATTAACTCTTTTTTTATATTGTAAAGATTAGAAGATGTATTTAAAGATTTATTGAGATTTATCAAGACAGAAATTAATTCATGAAGTAGTCCCATAGGGAAAGCCCCTGAACCAATAGCAGGGTCCAATACCTTTACTTTTTTCAGTTTGGTCTCTATCTCACTAGCATGATGTCGAATATAGTCTCTATCTGTAATCTGCTCTAATACAAGTAATTTTATTTCATTAGCATCAAAGTCATTTGCCAAATATTTAACCAAAGAGTTTTGACACATATAATGCACTATCTCTCTAGGAGTGTAGAATGCACCATGCCCTTTTCTATAATTTTCATCCAAAAGGTTTTCAAAGATCCGTCCAAGCATCTCAGGGTCAACAGCTACTTCGCTATCGTGTGGAATATCTTCTATAATAGTAAAATTATAAGAATCAAACAATTGAAATATCTTTTCAAATATGCTATTGTCTAATATAATATTTTTAGATTTTTTATCTATTTCATCAGCATCAAATAATCCACCATTTAAAAAAGGTATTCTACATTGAAGTGGCTCAAAATAATCATTTTGAGTAGCTCTATTTTTATTGAGAGCATCAAAAAATAGTGGATAAAGAGTATCTAAATAAAAATTACCATCTTTAAAACTATTGTAAAGTTTACTCATAAATCTTTTTGAACCAGTACCCCAGCCAGCATCTTTGTTAACACCTAACCACCGTTTTTTTTGTAAAAAATATAAAAAGACTATACGCCCTAAAAGATTTTTTGAAAATATCTCTCTTTCTTTTTCATCAATGATTTGAATCTTTAAACTATCATTTTTGAAAATTTCTTCATATAAAGCCCTATATTGTTTAAAAAAATCTTTAGATACTGCCTCCACACTAAAAGCCTCTTCAATCTCTTCATACTTAGGATATTTAATTTTTTTAAGCTGTTGTAATGCCGTTTTATGAGGGATACTTTCACCTAAAACATAGGTATAACGCTTTAGGTTTGTTACATTGGCTTTGCCCTCATCATATTCAAACCCTACAAATGACAAACGCCATGCATCACTTTTTGGATGATAAAAAGAGGCTATGGCACCATCGAGCAAATACTCTTTTGCCAGTTTTTTTAAAACATTTGAAAAAACTACCCGTTTGTTTTCTATGTTTGACGAAGCAGAAGCAAATTCAAAAAAACCTATCTCACTTCCATCATCAAGTTCCACTTGACCTAAAAAACGGTAGTTTTTTATATGATGTTTTTCATTTTCACTCAACTCTTCATCTTCTACTTGAGAATTTAGTGGCTCAAAACCGTAAAATTTGTCAGATATAAACTGTTCAAAGTTTTGAGTGTTATAGGAGTTACTTAAAAACTTTTCTAAATCCATACTATTTTCCTATGAATGTTTCAGATAAAATTACCTGAGCATCTCTTTTTATTTTCTTAGCTTCATACTCTTCAACTTCCAAAGAGTACTCATCTTGTAACTTTTCAAGTGTTTGCACTACTTCAACAGCAGATTTTTTATCTAGTGCTTTTATCTTTTTACCCATATTTTGAATGCGACCATTTTCAATGGTCGTTATAAAAAGTTTGATGGTACCTTTATCGACTATTTCTCTTTTTCTCCAACTTTTTAAAAGTGTAATGGCTTTTTTATCTGTTGGGTTTTCTACCTTAGTTCTGCTACTGTCCTGAATACGCTTTGAGAGTTCATTGTTATAAAACTCCATTGCTCTCTCCACCTGTTCATAGTGCAACTCTTTTAAAGGCATTGCACCTCTTACTCTAGGGGAAACTTTTAACTGTTTTGCCATCTCTACAAAATTAACAGCGTTGCATTCTCCGTCTTGTACAAAATAGTAACTTTTTGCATTGTCATTTTTAATAAATACAAAAGAAGCATCTTTTAAAACAGTGTCATCTCTTTGTACTCGTATCTTCGCAGGTAGCTTTTGTAAAGCTTTAAATTTTTTAGGATTTGCCTTTTTATAAGATCGTATCTCTTCTAAAAATATCAGCTCTTCATCCAGATCTTCACTCATCTCTTCAAACAGCGTAACTGACTCAACTTCTTCATCTTTACTGAAGATTTGATTGTCTTCACCAAATGTGGAGTGAAAAGTTTGCAGTTTTACAAAAGCTTTTTTAGAGAGTTCTATAAGAGCATCACTTTGAGCTGAGGGAACAAAGTTATTGACATATATTTTGTCATATTTTGTACCTATACGATTTATACGCCCTATACGCTGCATAAGTCGCGTAGAGTTCCAAGGAATGTCATAGTTATAGATAATGTTACTTCGGTGCATATTAACGCCCTCACTAAGAGTATCTGTAGTGATAATGACATTGTATTCATCTTTTTGTTTTTTTACATCATAATTTGCATCAAAATTTTCTCTGATGGTATCTTTGAGTTTATCTCTGTTACTTCCATGAACACAAAGCACGCTGTACTCTTTAAGTTGATTTTCTAAGTATATTGCTGTTTGTTTTGATTCTGTAAAGACAACTAACTTTGCATTTTTATGTTTTTCAAGTATCTCTTTAAACTTATCAAGTTTGGGGTCTTCTTTAACATCAGCCCACATTTGATTGAGCTCTTGTAATATTACAAGCTCTTTTTGAAGTTTTTCTTTATAGCCATCTAAAAAATCTGCACGCTCAAACTGTTTAACTCTTCCTGAGCTTAACATATCATCTATTTTATCTTCTGCGCTCTCTTCATCATCCAAAATGTCAAAAATGTTTATTTTTGAACCAAGTAAAATTTCATCTTTTTCAAACATATCAATCAAAGCTATAAGATGTTTCTCTTGTTTTTTAAGAGTTGATTTAAAAGCATAAAATGAACTTTCAAATCTTTTAACTAACATATTTCTCATAAGGTTTGCTAGTTCCAAAGCACCCTTATCAAAGATATTTTCACTGATATTTCCATATTTTTTACGAGAATCAGGTTTAATATATGCCAATATTTTATATCTGTCATATTGTAGTTTGTTTGTCAATATATCTATGGTTTTATCAAAAGTTTTTACCAAAGAATTATCCATTTTATAGGCAACTTCTTCAATGGGTTCAACATCCGGAATTTTTAATCCTTGCTCTTTTATATCATCTGCATACATTGGATTTTTTTGAATGTCTGTTCTTGTTCGACGAACCATTACTTCACGCAGTATAGATTCTCTTACTTTTAAAGAGAGTTCTTTAAGTTTTGCTATATCTATAGGTTTATTATCTTTGCTGGGTTTTATAATCTCTTTGTATTCTTTGTCGATTTTAGCAAAAAAACTCTCCAGATTAGGAAAAGAATCAATAGTAGAATCTCTTTTATCTTGAAACAGATAAAGTTGATTTGCTATATCCATTGGTCTATTATTTAATGGTGTTGCAGAAATGAGTATCACTTTCTTTTTATGTTTTATCTGTTCTTTACAGATTCTTTCTAACTCAACATATCTGTTTGTTGCATAATTTTTAAACTTATGTGATTCATCAATGATGATGAGTTCATATTTTTGAGTATCTCGAATACTTTCAAGTTTTCCTAAAGATTTAATATCATAATGTCTTAAAGTTCCTACTTCAAATTTTTCAAATGTTTCACGCCACTCTTTTTGAATAGATGGAGGAGCTATAACTAAGACTTCCCCTTTTAAATCAAAAAGAATTTTTTTTGCTATCATAGCTGTGGTAACTGTTTTTCCAAGACCAACAACATCTGAAAGAAAAAAGCCATTATGTTTTTTAATCTTTGATATTCCTTCCGTTACTGCATCAAATTGATAAGCTAATTTCATAAAACCATGTGGAAGATTCCAAATGAGATTTGGATCATAATCAATTCTATCATTAAAATGTTCTATTAAAAACTTAAGATAGAGTTCATAAGGAGTAATCTCTTTTAAATGAGAATTTTGTTTTATTTTATCTATATCTTTATCAGTTATTTCAACAGATCCAGCCCATAAATTTTCAAATTCATTAAGAGCAAATATGATGTCATCATTATCTCTAAGTTCTACATTAAATTCAAAATTTTTAGACAAACCATTTTCAGATAAATTTGATGAACCCGTAATAACAGAACCAATTTGTTCTATAGTATTATCATGCCTTTTAATAGCTTCATCTCTTAAAATATATATTTTTGAGTGAATTTCTTTATTTGGTGAAATTCTTATTTCTATTTTTTTATTATTTAACATTTGTGCTAAAAGAGTAATACTTTCATCAACTGTTTTGTTATAACTTTCAAAACTAATAGTTAATAACTGTTCTTGAATAAATTCTTTACTCATTTTTTCATAATTAAAAAGATTAAGTTTTTTACCCCTTTGAAGTGCTTCTTGGGTCATTTTATCAATATTAATACCAACTAAAATTCTACCTTTTGTGATATTATCCATTAAAGCTGCTATTTTTGAAAAACCACTTATTCTGAAATATCCTATTAGAAACTCTAAATAGGTAATATTTTTATGATATGTGAGAATATCTTTTAAACGATTTTCTAAAGTATTATTCTCACGATTGGTAAAAAATTTTGAATTCATTAAATAACTATAGGCATAATGACTGTAATAAAATTTTGATCTTTAATGATAAATGGAAGATTTCCTTCATTAAGACCAATGCTAAATTCTGAAGAGTTGATTG
>JALSWC010000249.1 GCA_027060825.1 Sulfurimonas sp. | reverse complement strand
GTGTCGATAAGGTTTAAAACATAATGCTCACCATCTTTGACATAGTCAAGCCGTACACTCTGTGCTTTAATGGTAATACCACGCTCTTGTTCAATATCCATGGTATCCATCATTTGTGAACTCATTTCTCGTTCAGTTACCGAGCCACACTCTTGAATAATTCTATCGGCAAGCGTGCTTTTTCCATGGTCAATATGAGCAATGATAGAGAAGTTTCTTATGTTTTTTAAGGGCATTATTTTCCTAACCTATAAAATATTTTTAATTACATAAAAAGTGAATTAACACTTTCGTTATGATACACTCTTCGGATTACTTCAGCAAAAAGTGGTGCAACAGTTAAAACTTTAATGTTTTTATGCTCTTTTGTTACTAAAGTATTTGTAATGATAAGCTCATCAAGTTCCCCTTTGTCAAGGTTTTCATACGCTTTTCCACTTAAAACACCATGCGTAGCACATGCCATAACAGAAGTAGCACCTTTGTTTTTGAGTGCTGTTGCTGCTTTTACCATAGTTCCAGCAGTATCGACCATATCATCTATCATAATGACATCATACCCTTCAACATCACCGATGATGCCCATGACTTCACTCTCATTTGCTTTTTCACGGCGTTTGTCAACTATAACCATATCTAAGCCCATGCGTTTTGCAAAATATCTAGCACGCGCAACACCACCAATATCTGGTGAAGCTATAATTGGATTTGGAAGGTTTTTACTTTTGATATATTGCTCAAATGTTACAGAACCATAAAGGTTATCAACAGGAATATCAAAGAAACCTTGAATTTGACCAGCATGAAGGTCTATGGTAACGACTCTGTCAATACCTGCAGTCTCATAAAGATTTGCTACGAGTTTTGCAGTAATTGGCACACGAGGAGCAGCCTTTCTGTCTTGTCTTGCATATCCATAGTAGGGTACAACGGCTGTAATACTTGAAGCAGATGAACGCTTGAGTGCATCTGTCATAATGAGCAGTTCCATCAGGTTATCATTTGATGGAGCTCCAGTTGATTGGACTATAAATACATCCCGACCACGAACACTCTCAGCAATTTGTACTGAAATTTCACCATCACTAAACTTTTTTACATCTGCTTTTGCTAACGGCACATCTAAAATACTACAAATCTCTTTTGCAAACTCAACACTTGCTGAACCAGCAAAAATTTTATATCCACGCATCACGATTCCTTCTTGGAAAATTAATACGCCATTATACAAGAACTGTTCTGAGTGTAGGTTAAAGTGTTTGACACTTTTGGCAAATTCCTGAAAATACAAGGTCGATTTTGTCGATTTTGAAGTGGGTATTTGTTGCAGTTGTGCTTGATAGCTGTGATAAATCAAGAGTTATATCTTCTATTGCTCCACATTTGTCACAAACAAGATGCGAGTGTGCCTCTTTTGAAAGTTCATAAACTGATTTTTCATGAGGAATTTTAACCTCTTGTATAAAAGAGTTCTCAAGCATAATGTTAATATTTTTATAGATTGTTGCTAAAGAGATAGAGTTAAATTTTTTGCGTAGTATCTCATAAAGATTATCTATATTTATATGTCCATAAGATGCCAGAGTATTGGCAATTTCTAGTCTTTGTGGTGTGGCTTTTAAATGGTGTTTTCTGAGTGCATTGCTATAATTATTCATGTTGAAAGTATATAATGAAAATCTTTAAAATCTGTTGTTTAAATAAGCTTTTGTAATTTTATTAAGGTAGAAAATAAAATAGCACTCTTATCTATATGGGAACTTTTCATTTTTAGCTCATTTAGCAGAAGTAACTCATGGAGTTTAAAATAGACCTCTGGTTTTAGTTTGAGTGCCATGGCCGCTTTTTGCTCTACTACAAAATTAGGAGCTTTATAGCCTAAAATCTCTACGGCATTGGGCGCACCATTAACACGAATATAGATGTTAAACATATAAAGTTGGGTGATGTAAGCTGTAATTGCACTCACTATGCGTATCTCATCTTCACCATGCTCTAAGATACTTTGCAGGTCATCTCTACAATCTTTTTTTGCAAAGAGCTTTTGAATAAACGCATCGAGATTTACTTCTGCTAATCCATATACAAGGCTATCAACATCTTTTGTTGTAATTTCTCTCTCATAAACGCGAAATTTTTCTATCTCATTTGCTGCAAGTGCAACATCTCCATTGTGAATTTTAAGTAGGTGGGAAATAGTATATTTATCAATTTTAACATTTTTCTCTTGAGCTATATTCAAAATAATATTTTGTGCTTCATACTCTTTTGGATGGAAAAAACGGACACTCATTGCCTTTGTCTTTGCAAATGTTTTTTTATTGTTATAGGTTTTATGGTCGCTCCCATAATAGGCATATATAAAAATATTATCAGGATTTTTTTCGCATAATCCTAAAAGAGTATCGAGCTCTTTTTTGGGAACTTTTTTTTCACTTTTAATAATGAGTATATTTCTATCACCAAAGAGAGAACCTTGTGAAAGATGTGCTTTTGCTGAGTTGAAATCATACTCATCATGGTAGTAGCTTAGAATGTTTGCATCATCAATATTGCTGAGCATTTTTGTGTACATATCTATTAAAAATGGACTCTCGCCAAAAAATACAAAAGAGTTTGAAAGCTTTTTACTAGCAATATATTTGTCAAACTCGTTTTTATACATCCATTTTTCCCACAACACTAGCAAAAATTCTTGCTCTATAAATATCTACTTTGTCAATATGAATCATAATATCTTCAAAAAGTGAAACATCTGCACCACCCAAAAAGTGTAAATGTGCACCAATAATTTCATCATGCAACTCTGCTCGTAGTTCTGGGTCTGTGGCAGTTACTCTGGCTTTAAACTCTTTATGGAGGTTCTGTTGTGCCCAACGAGCATATTTTCGTGCTTTATATTCAGACTCTATTATGCTTGCTTCTCGTTCTTTTTCACTTATTTCCATACTTAATGACTCTATATTTCTAAGCACATAAGTCTGTTCCTCTTTGTCTCCTGC
>JALSWC010000248.1 GCA_027060825.1 Sulfurimonas sp. | reverse complement strand
CAAATGAGATTGATGATTACTTAAAAAGCTCTAATCCATATATGAAATGGTTAAATGAGCATATGATTTACTTGCAAGAGCATGTTGAAAATCAATATGTAAGTTGTGTAGAGATTGACACTGATGCCATGATACATAAGCAAAGATATTTCAATATAACGCAAGAGATAGTTGAACAGGTAATTGAACCTATGGTAAAAGAGTCTAAAGAGGCTGTTGGTTCCATGGGTGACGATACACCTCTTGCTGCATTTTCTCAAAAACAGAGAAATTTTACAGACTTTTTTAAACAAAAATTTGCTCAAGTTACAAATCCACCGATTGACTCTATTCGTGAAAAAGTAGTTATGAGTTTAAATACAGGATTTGGTGAAGTACACAACATTCTTAATGAAGTACCAATGCATGCACAAAGATTAAAATCTATCTCTCCTATTATTACGAGAGAAAAATTAGTAGTATTAAAATCTTTTGGTGATGAAAAATCTCCAAGATACCAAGATTTTTATAAAAATGCTACATTCTCTACTGCCTATAAATTAGATTTAAAAGCTTCACTTGATGCTTTGGTTGAAAAGGTGATTGATTCTGTTGAAAATGATGGAACTCGTATTATTATTTTAGATGACAGTGCTTTAGATAAAGAGCATAAAGTTATTCCAATGGCGTTAGTAGTTGGACGATTAAATATAGCTCTTTTAGAAGTAAATGTTCGTCATTTAGTCTCTATGATTGCAGTAACTGGTGAAGTTGTAGATTCTCATAGTGCAGCAGTTCTTATAGGTTATGGTGCAAGTGCCATCTATCCATATTTACTTTTTGCAACAGTTTCAACACAGCTTGCAAAGTCTAAAACTATAAACTTGGATTGTGGAGATGCATATAAATCAGTACATACAGCATTAAATAGTGGACTTCTTAAAATTATGTCAAAAATGGGTATTTCTACTATTGCTTCATATAGAAACTCTGCACTTTTTGATGTTCTTGGTTTGCATAAAGATATTGTACAAGAATGTTTTGAAGCATCAAACGCAACACTTAGTGGTTTAACTTATGAAGATTTAGATGAAAGATTAGATAAAACACATAAAGATGCCTTTGATATAACTGGTTTTAACAAAATCTTTCCATTAAATATTGGTGGTTATTATAAATTTTACACAGGACAAGAGCATCACGATTTTGGTCCTGCTGTTATTCATGCTATTCATGCTGTAAGTAAAAAACCTACACAAGAGAATTTTGATAGACTGAAGAACACAGTAAATAGTCGTGGATTGAAATTTATTCGTGATTTCTTTGAATTTGATTCAGGTAAAAAATCTATTGATATTTCAGAAGTAGAACCAAAAGAAGAAATATTTAAACGCTTTGCATCAGCTGCTATGAGTCTTGGTTCTATCTCTCCTGAGGCACATGAAACTATAGCTACTGCAATGAATAGAATAGGCGCACAATCAAACTCAGGAGAAGGTGGAGAAGATAAAGCCCGTTTTTCAACTGAGAGAGTTTCAAAAATTAAGCAGGTTGCATCTGGTCGTTTTGGAGTTACTCCTGCATACCTTCGTTCGGCTGAAGAGATTCAAATTAAAGTTGCTCAAGGTGCAAAACCAGGGGAGGGTGGACAACTTCCAGGACATAAAGTTACGCCACTTATTGGTAAACTTCGTCATACTGTTCCTGGTGTTACACTTATTTCACCACCACCACATCATGACATCTACTCTATTGAAGATTTAGCACAACTTATCTTTGATATGAAACAAATCAACCCTAAAGCAAGAGTTGCTGTAAAACTTGTTTCTACTATGGGTGTTGGAACTATTGCAGCAGGTGTTGCAAAAGCGTATGCAGATAAAATTATTATTTCAGGTGGTGATGGTGGTACGGGTGCTGCACCACTTACTTCTATTAAATTTGCAGGAAACCCATGGGAAATTGGTCTAAGTGAGGCACATAATGCACTTAAAGCAAATAACTTAAGAGGGCTTGTTGAACTTCAAACTGATGGTGGATTAAAAACTGGACTAGATATTGTAAAAGCGGCACTTCTTGGAGCTGAGAGTTTTGCATTTGGTACAGGTGTTCTTACAATTGTTGGTTGTAAAATGCTTCGTATTTGTCATGTAAATAAGTGTACAGTGGGAATTGCAACACAAAACGAGAAACTTCGTGGTGAATTTTTTAAAGGTCAAGTTGAACAGATAATTAATTATTTTACATATCTTGCAGAAGATGTAAGAGCAATTATGGCTGAACTTGGATTTAGAACGATGGAAGAGATGATAGGCCATGTAGATGTTTTAAAAGTAAAAGATGATGCATTTGCGAAAAAATTTGACTTCTCTTCTATCTTACATAAAGAAGAGGGTGTAAATACACATCAACAACAATTTAATCCTCCTTTTGATGATAACGCATTTGAAAAAGATGTGCTTAAAGAGGCGATGGTTGCTATTAAAAGCCCAGATCAGCCTATTAGAATTAAAAGAGAGATAAAAAATATTCATAGAAGTTTTGGTACTTTGGTAAGTGGTGAAATAGCTGAATATTATGGAGATACAGGACTAAAACCAGATACTATAAAAATTAATTTATCAGGTATTGCAGGGCAGGCTCTTGGTGCATTTTTGATTAATGGTATCTCTATCTATCTTGAGGGTGTAGCAAATGACTACATTGGAAAAGGTATGCATGGTGGTAAAATCATCATAACATCACAAAATGAGGGCGAAGAGTTCTCTGCTGGTGGTAATACTTGTCTTTATGGTGCAACAGGTGGTAAGCTCTATATCTCTGGAAGTGTTGGTGAGCGTTTTGCTGTTCGTAACTCTGGTGCATTTGCCATCGTTGAGGGAACAGGAGATAATGCTTGTGAATATATGACTGGTGGTGTTGTTGTTATTCTTGGAAAAACAGGTATTAACTTTGGTGCTGGTATGACTGGTGGTGTTAGTTTTGTTTACGATAAAGAGCATCAATTTATTGAGAATGTAAACCGTGAGCTTGTTGAAGCTGTGCGAATTGATACAGATGAAGGTGATGAAGCAAGACACTACCTTAAAAGATTACTAAAAGATTATGTAGTAGAAACACAAAGTAAAAAAGCACAAGAATTGCTTGAGAACTTTAGAGTAGAAGTAAGAAACTTCTGGCTTGTTAAACCGAAAAATTTAACAAAACTACCTCTTAACCTAGAGAATGGAGACTAAAATGCGTGAATATTTAAATACTGAAAGAATAGAGCCTTCTAAAAGATTGGTGGTAGAGAGAGTAAAAGATTTTGGTGAGATTTATGAGGTGTTCGATGCTGGTGATGCTGCCTCACAAAGTGATAGATGTATTCAATGTGGTGACCCGTTTTGTCTCAATAAATGCCCTTTACATAACTATATTCCTCAATGGTTAAAATCTATTTCAGAGAAAGATTTGGAATTTGCGTTTAAACTCTCAAATGAGCCTTCACCTTTTCCTGAAGTTATGGGAAGAGTTTGCCCACACGATAGACTTTGTGAGGGTGATTGTACACTCAATGATGGTCATGGTGCTATTACTATTGGTTCTGTTGAAACACATATTACAGAAGCTGGTTTTAAAGCTGGACTTACACCAGATTTTCCAGGGATTACTACAGATAAAAAAGTAGCTATTATTGGAAGTGGTCCTGCTGGGCTCTCAGCAGCAACATACCTTTTGCGTTCAGGAATAGCAGTAACTATGTATGAGAGAAGTGACCGTGCTGGTGGACTTTTAACATATGGTATTCCAAACTTTAAACTTGACAAAAAAGTAGTAGAGAGACGGGTAAAATTACTTGAAGAAGCAGGTATGGAACTTGTACTAAATTGTGAAGTTGGAAATGATATTGATTTTGCAACTATTGCAGATGAACATGATGCCATTTTTATTGGGGTTGGTGCAACAAAAGCGAAGAGTGCTAGAATTACGGGTGAAAATAGTTCAAATGTATATAAAGCAATGGATTATTTAACAAATATCCAAAGAAAAAACTTTAAACTCTCTTATGAAAAACAATTTGATTTTAAAGACCTGAATGTAGTTGTAGTAGGTGGTGGTGATACTGCTATGGACTGTTTAAGAACTGCAAAGCGTGAGGGTGCGAAGTCTGTTACTTGTCTCTATCGTCGTGATGAATATAATATGCCAGGAAGTAAAAAAGAGTATAAAAATGCGATGGAAGAGGGGGTTGACTTTACATTTTTAGTCTCTCCAAAAGAGATTATTTTAGATGAAGATGGAAAAGCTATTGCCGTTGAAGTTGTCAAAACAACGCTTGGTGCAAAAGATGAGTCAGGTCGTCAACGCATGGAAGAGGTGAAAAACTCAGAGTATAGAGTGAATGCTGATGTTGTTATAATGTCACTTGGATTTGATCCTGTTGTTCCATCTTTCTTAGCAGAAAATGGCATTGAGACAAATTCATGGGGTGGGATTGTTATTAATGAAGAGACACATGAAACATCTACTTCTGGTATCTATGCTGGTGGAGATTGTTACCGTGGTGCTGATTTAGTTGTTACTGCTGCATTTGATGGTCGTGAGGCTGCAAGAAGCATTATTACTTCATTATTAAAATAAATTTCTGTTAGATTTATCTGTTTTTTTACAGATAAATCTAGTTTCTCTCTTTTATACACAAAAAAATCATTAAAATTAATATTAATTTGATATAATATAGCATATATATTATTGAAGGAATTTTTTTGAATTTATTAAATATTTTTACAAAAACATTTGAAACAAAACAGCCTGAAAAAGCAGAAGCTGGTTCACATTGGATTAAGTGTAAATCATGCCACTCTTTGATGTACTACAAAGAGGTGGAACATCAAAATTATGTTTGCCCAAAATGTGGTTTTCATATTCGTATTGGTGTTGATAAAAGACTGAAATTATTGGTGGATGAAGGAACTTTTATTGAGTATGATGCAACTTTAGAACCAGTTGATCCAATTAAATTTGTAGATCAAAAACCTTATAAAAAAAGAATTGAAGAAGCATTTGCTAAAACTGGAAGAAAATCTTCTGTTGTAAGTGGTGAATGTAAAATGAATGGTATAGATGTACAACTCGTTATTTTTGATTTCGCTTTTATGGGTGGAAGCCTTGGCTCTGTTGAAGGTGAGAAGATTGTTCGTGCCACTGAGCGAGCTATTGAAAAAAAACAGGGTATTATTATTTTAAGTGCTTCTGGTGGTGCTAGAATGCAAGAATCAACTTTTTCGCTCCTTCAAATGAGCAAAACTTCTGCAGCGCTTGCAAAACTTGCAAATCACAATTTACCATTTATTTCGGTACTTACTGACCCTACTATGGGTGGGGTGAGTGCATCTTTTGCTAATCTTGGAGATATTATTATTGCTGAACCAAATGCATTAGTTGGATTTGCTGGACAGCGTGTAATTGAACAGACGATTGGTTCTGAACTCCCTGAAGGTTTTCAAAGAGCTGAGTTTTTATTAGAACATGGCTCTATAGATATGATAGTCAATAGAAATAATTTAAAACAGACGCTTTCAGATTTATTAGTATTTTTTCAAAAAGATTAATTGATGAAACTCTATGCGCTTTGTGATCAGGATATGCTTGATAAAAATGGTGTATCTTTAGATGAATTTGTAGATATAGCAAAAAGACAAAACGCAGAAATTATTCAATATCGTAATAAAAATGATGATACTGCATTTATGAAAGAGCAGTTGATTGCTATAAGAAAGCAGTTTGAGGGTTTTTTAATCGTGAATGATGCTTATGAACTTGCTGAGTATTGTGATGGTGTTCACATGGGACAAGAAGATTTGCTAGCGATTGATTCTGATATTCATAAAGCAGTTGCTATTTTACGCTCACTTATAAAAGAAGATAAAATTCTTGGTATTTCCACTCATAATGAAGAAGAGGTACTTGAAGCGAATAAAATGGATTTAAATTACATTGGTCTTGGTGCATTTAGAAATACATCAACAAAAACAGATATTACATCTGTACTAGGTGATGAATTAGATAAAATTGCTGGGAATTCAAAGCATTTAGTGGCTGCAATTGGTGGCGTTAAATTAAATGATTATTTTGAGAATGTGACTTATAATGTAATTGGCAGTGGATTACTTCAATGAATATAGAAATTGTATCAATTGCAAAAAAAGAAAAGACGATTTATGATCCTCTCTATAAAGATTTAACAAAAATGATTAGTCGTTTTGCTCATGTTACAGATAGGGAAATATTTACAAAAGATGTAACAAAAGCACACACAATATCTCCAAAAGCTTCTCAAAAAGCATATACAAAGGCTTTAGAAGCTTATATTGGGAAAGATTTTTGTATAACTTTGCATCCAGATGGAAAACTTGTAGATAGTTTTGAATTTAGTAAGTTATTAAATGATAAAATGAGCGTAAAGTTTTTTATTGGTGGTGCTTATGGTTTTGAAGATAAATTTTTACAAAAAAGTGATGCTGTTATCAGTTTAGGAAAAATAACAATGAGTCATAAAATTGCTAAAGCAGTTTTGTTAGAACAAATATATAGAGGTTTTTCTATATTAAGTAACCATCCATATCATAAGTAAAGGGAAGTGTAAGTGCAAGAAAGTGAGTTAAATTATTTTAAAGAAATGTTAGAGAGTCGTAAAAAACAGATAGAGACGAATCTAAGTGGTGTAAATGTTGAGTTAGACGAGTTAAGTAACTTGGACTTAAAAGATGAAGGTGATCACGCTTCTGTAAATAATAATTCAATGGTTGAAAGTGCTATTTATGAACAGCAGATGCTAGAGTTGAAAGAGATTGAAAAAGCACTCTTGAAAATTGTTAATGGTGGATATGGTGTTTGTGAAATGTGTGAAGATAATATTGGTTTTCAGAGACTAAAAGTAAAACCTCATGCAATCTACTGTATTGATTGTAGAGAAATTATAGAAAAATCTAATTAAGAAGGACTTAAAATGTATTTAAGAAGATATACGGTAGGTGCGTTAATATTAATGGCGTTAGTTGGTTGGTATGTGTATGCCTATATTACACAGACGACTATGAGCATGGATTTCTTTGGTATTCCTTTGCCACCACTTTTGGTAGCAGTATGGATTGTTGTACCTTTAGCTATTTTTTACATCGCTAGTGTTGGACATATGGCTCTTTACTCTATGGTAGGAAATTTTAGACTCCGTAAATATGATAAAGATCATGAAAAAATGATTGATGAAATTGCAGATACTTATCTTGGTAAACGAGAGAAAAATTATAGCTTTAAAACTGACAGATATCAACTCATGGCTACTCTTTTAGAACATAGTGTTATTTATCCAAAAGGTGATGCTGGAGTTAATATTAAAAATGAGAAGATAAAAAGAGTTATGGATGCTATAGAAAGTATTAAAAATGGTGAAGTTGCAGATTTAAAACGCTTTAATCTTCGTGATGATAATGAATTAGTAATTCAAAATACAAGAAATATGTTTAAAAAAGGTGACCTTAAAGCAGAAGATATTTTATCTAATGAAAAAAAATATATTGAAGCGTTACGCAAAGAAGTATATTCAGAATATGTTAAAACAGCCCCTTTAGGAAATATTAAAAAATATAAACAGTATTTTACAAAAGAGACTCTTAATATTGTTCTCTCAAGAATTAATGCTGATGAAAATAGTTTAGATATTGATAATAAATATTTAGTCTCTTTTGTTGAGAGTGTTGAACTCAATAAAGAAGATTTTATCCAGCTCTCTAAGCAACTTGCAAATGCACATATGGTTCCAGAAGATAGAATTAAACTTTTTGAAGTAATTTCTGAGAAAAATGAAAATGTAATTGATGCTTACCTTTTTACTCTTTATGATTTAGGTATGAATGCACCTGCAGATGTAATCTTAGATAATTCACAAAAAGATGAACATCAAAATTTTAAAGCTTATCGTGCTTTAAGAGAGTGTAATAAAAACTTTAGTATTGATATTTTTATATAGTCAATTTTGATGAAAAATACAATCTGTTTTGATAAACCAGTGTATGTCTTAGCACCATTAGCTGGTTTTACAGATCTCCCCTTTAGGAGTGTCGTAAAGAAATTTGGTGCTGATTTGACTGTGAGTGAAATGCTTAGTTCAAATGCTTTGGCTCATGGATCAAAAAAAACTCTTCATATGCTTCAAAAATCTCCTCTTGAAAATCCTTATTCTGTTCAAATTGCTGGTGCTGATGCAGATATTGTCCGTAGTGCAGTTGAACTTTTAAATGAACAAGATGGTATAGATGTGATTGATTTGAACTGTGGATGTCCTGTTCCTAAAGTTGTTGGACATGGGAGTGGAAGTTCTCTTTTACTTGACTTACCTCTCATGGGTAAAATTATTAAAACTATAAAAGATACCTCAAATAAAAATCTTACAAGTGTAAAGATACGCTTAGGTTTTGAAGAGAAAAATCATATTGATATTGCAAAAATGGTTGAAGATAGTGGGGCTGATTTTTTAGCTGTTCATGGAAGAACTCGTGCTGGAAAATTTAAGGCTGCCGTTGATTATGATGCTATAAAAGAGATAAAAGAAGCAGTGAGTATTCCTGTTATTGCAAATGGTGATATAGATTCATATGAAAAAGCAAAATGGGTACTTGAACATACTGGGGCAGATGGTGTGATGATAGGTCGTGGTGCTGTTGGTGCTCCATGGATATTTCATCAACTTCGTAGTGGTGAGGAATATGTTGATCAAAAACTGAAGCATGAAATTATTATGGAACATTTTGATAAAATGATTGACTTTTATGGAACACATGGAGTGCCTATGTTTAGAAAACACACACATACCTATTCAAAAGGCTATAGAGGTGCGTCTGCACTTAGAAATCAAGTCAATTCTATTGACGATATTACACAATATAGAAGTATTATTGATGAATTTTTTCAAAATGCTGAGATGACACTCTCATGTTAGAAATAAGTAAATCAATTAAAAACCTTCAAACAGATGATATTTCAGATAATCTTTTACATTATGAATACAATACAAAGCATCTACTTTCTCTTATTGAGAAAGGAATAGAGTTAGATGATCCTGCATATTTAAGTTCTTATCGTTCTTTTGAAGGTGAAGTATATGAAAATTTTATCTATGAAAAATTACTTCGTTATGCTGAAAATAATGAAGATATTGATAAATTCATTCTGAAAGGCTTTCATCAAAATAGACATAAAGCGTACGCAAATACTCTCTCTATAAGTGAAAAAGAGCAGATAGTTTATCGAACAAAAAGTAGAGAAATTAGTGAATTTGATGCTATGTTTATTACAAAAAATAATGAACTCTATTTTGTCGAGATGACACTTGTAAAATCAGTACTAAAATTGCGTAAACGCTTAAGAAAGAAATATGCACTACTTGAGACAATATTTCCAAACCATACTATTAAGGCGCTTATTATATTAAATGAGGGTGCTACTGGAGCAAAACAGTTTCCATCTTATTGTAAGGTATGGTTTACAAAAGAGTTTTCTGCTTCTAAAGTTTTTGAGTATATTACAACTTTAGAGAAGAGAAAACTTTTGCCAAAAGAGAAAATAAAATCTAAAAAGATGATTGAAGCATATATGCTAAAATTACATCCTTTTAGATATTATAATACAATGAGTTGGATTACAAAATCACTCAGAGGGCATAAGAATCATATTATAGATATGAAGTTTTTAATGAATGAAAATATTCAAAGATATCATGATTTATACAATAAATTTTATGTTGGATTTATTACAGTAAAATATATGAAAAATGTATTACAAATTCAAGATAATGAGTATGATGAAAATCAGCGAGTAGTTATAGCTTTAGAGAAAAAATATTCTGATGAGATTGTAGTTACATATTATATTCAAACAAATAGAAAACGGCTCTATCTCTATAGTTTTAATGATGCTAATAAACTGCAAAAAGAAAAAAAAGATCCTTATGGTATTACTGTTACAGAAGTATTCCACATCAATAAATTGATGGATGAAAAATATGAGTTAAATACAGGGAATATTAAAACTATGAAAAAACTACTTAAAGAGAGTTACCAACGCAGCAAGAGGTAAAACTTCTTGCTACTCGCTATTATTATATCGTAGTGTTGCTGCTTTCTCTTTATATGCTTGGAGTGGTTCTTGATTTTTTTCTTTTATTGTACGCTTGAGTGTAGAAGATGTTGTAGAAAGAAAAGATTCTAACTCTTCATTTCTACTTTGCAGAATTGATTCAAATTCTTGTTCAGAGGATGGTTTTTCATCTGTAAACTTGTCAAGTAATATATTACTTTTTCCCATTAAAATAAGATAACTCTGTGGACCAAAGTCTAACATTACAATATTATTTTCTTCATCAATAACTTTTTGAAATCTGATAGCTACGCTTTTATTTTCATCTTCTTGTATCATTTTACTCTTTTTCTGAGCTTTATTTGTCGATTCAAACAGCCATGACGCTTTTTTTGTTTTTTTGGGAACTATTGGATTAGCTTGTATTTTTTTCTTGAAATAGACTAAAATAAAAAGAACAATTATCATGATGCCAACAACTATATAGTAATTAGTCGAAATAGCTATACCATTTTTTTCCGTCGGTAAACTTGAAAGTGAATTTTGAGGTTCTTGTTCTGTCGTCTCTTTTGGAGTTGTCTTTTTTAATGAAAATCTAAGTCTTAAACCATAGCCATCAGTTGTTTTAGATGCAGAAAGATGTACTCTAGAATTTGCTATACTTGCGACTATTTGTGTGCTATTGTTAAGAGGTATTATTGAAAGTGTTCTAATGAATTTAGAAGAAATTTTTTTTAATTTTGGAGCTTCAATGCTGACATCACTAAGTGTAAGAACTATTTTTGATGCTGTTGATTTTTCTTTTATAACCCCTTGAAAAGGAGTGTTAAAAGTAATCATAATATCTGTTCTATCTGTTCTATCATATACATTATAATTTAAAATTTTTGAAGCAAAAAGGAATAGTGGCAACATAAGTAATAAAATTATTTTTATCATAATCTCTCCTTAGATAAATAGTATAAAACAGCACTTGAATCTAGTACTTCATTTATACGAATAGCAAGATTTTTTTCGTAAACCATAACTTCACCTTTTCCTAGTATTCTACCATTGACATAAGATTCCACACTCTCACCAGCTGGTTTTTTTAAATCAATTATGGAACTTTTTTCAAGTTTTAAAATCTCTTTTACAGTTAAGGTTGTTTCACCCAAATCTGCCACAAATTCTACTTCCATATCTAAAATACCAGAATAATCCATCCATGACAACTCTTTTTCCATGTCAAACTCTTTTTCTTTAAACATCCAATTCCTTAACGGCGATAATAAGTTCACTTGTAGTGTTTGATAGAATAACTATTTCATCATATTTTATATTAAATGTAGTAATACCTTCAAAAGAGGGTCTGCCTATATTATATGGATTTTCTGATTTCTCTGCCAGTACCTTGGCACTCCCAATAATTAAATTTGCAATCTCTAATGTCATATCTTTGAGAGTCTCTTCATCACTTTTTTTTTCTTCTAAAAAAAGTGTCGCTACACTCTGTATAAAAGTTTCATTTGCAGCTATAAAGACTCTATACTTATTACCATCAATGACAACTATGTCAATATATGCAATAAATGTTTTTACTTCATCATATTTTTCTATATTTTGGCACTCCATACCTAACTGGTGGATACAAAAATTCTTTGCCGCAACTTCAATACTTTTTATCATTACTATACTTACTCCTTTAATGTGTTATAGATTATACTTGAAGCTAACACAAAGTAAAATTAAACTCTTATAGATATTAGGGTACAATTTCAAAAAAATTTGGGTAAATATGTTTGAACTTATCTTTCTTGGTCTTGTAGTAGGTTTGCTTTCTGGACTTTTTGGAATTGGTGGTGGAACTATTTTAGTACCGTTACTCCTTATGTTTGGTTATAATACTAAAATTGCTATAGGTATTTCCGTTGTACAAATGGTTTTTAGCTCGATATATGGGAGTTATCTAAATAATAAAAAAGGCACTTTAGATGTTGTAATGGTATTTGCTATTGGTCTTGGTGGTTTTTCTGGTGCCCTCCTTAGTGGAACTATTACCTCATATTTTAGTGATACAGCTCTGCAGATTATATTTTTACTTTTTGCACTTTTTGCTTTGTTACGACTTTTTATGACAACACATGTCTCTCATGAGAGAAAAGAAGTGCATAAAATACTCCTCTTTATCATAGGTTTTGTTATTGGTACTATTAGTATGACTATTGGGGTAGGTGGCAGTCTTATTCTTGTTCCTATTTTAGTTGGATTTTTGCATGTACCACTCAAAAATGCAACCTCAGCAGGACTCTTTTTTGTAGTCTTCTCTTCTGTATCAGGGCTTATTTCGCACTCTTTGCATGGTCATGTAGATTACGAAAGTGGTGTTATTATTGGTTTGGCATCACTCTTTGGTGTTTATGCGGGCATACATTTAAAACATAGGTTAGATGTAAAATTACAGAAAAAAATGTTAATGTTTTTTTATCTAATAATAGTATTATATTTAACATATAAAATTTTTGGGGCGTAAATGAAAAAAAAAGATGTTATAAAAATCACAGGTGCAAGAGAAAATAATCTAAAAAATATTAACCTCACTATTCCAAAAAATGAGCTTGTTGTTATGACAGGGCTGAGTGGAAGTGGTAAATCTACCCTTGCGTTTGACACACTTTATGCAGAGGGACAGCGTCGTTATATGGAGTCTTTGTCCTCTTATGCTAGACAATTTCTTGACCGTGTTGGAAAACCTGATGTAGATAAAATTGAAGGACTTACTCCTGCCATTGCAATAGATCAAAAAACAACTTCTAAAAATCCTCGCTCTACTGTAGGAACGATTACAGAAATTTACGATTACTTGAGGCTTCTTTTTGCAAGAGTAGGGGTGCAACATTGTCATAAATGTGGAAAGGTCATTTCTCAAATGTCTGCTTCAGATATTATTCAAGAGGTCTCAAAACTACCAGAGAGTGCAAAGCTTGTACTCTTAGCACCACTCGTTCGTGAAAATAAAGGTGCGTATGCTGATCTAATAGAATCTTTGGTACATAAAGGCTATGTTCGTGCCATGATAGATGGCGTAATGGTGCGTCTTGATGAAGAGATAGAACTCTCTAAAACGAAAAAACATACTATTAAGGTAGTTGTCGATAGAGTAATTGTAAAGCCTCAAAACAAAGAGAGAATTGCTTCTTCTGTTGAAAAAGCACTTAAAGAGAGTTATGGCGAACTTGAAATTGACATCTTAAATTATGAAGAGTTAGAACTTCAAGAGCATATTCACTACTCAGAACACAATGCCTGTTTTGATTGTAAAATAAGTTTTGAACCATTAGAACCTCTTAGTTTCTCTTTTAACTCTCCAAAGGGGGCATGCCCAGAGTGTGATGGGCTTGGTATTCGTTATTCACTTGATATTGATAAAATTATTGATGGTGATTTGAGCATAGAAAAAGGTGCAGTAAAAATTGTGTATGGCTTTAACAAAGGGTACTATTTTACCTTTTTAAAAGGGTTTTGTACGCATAATAAGATAGATATGACTATTCCCTATTCAGAACTTCCTAAACACCAGCAAAAAGCAATCTTACATGGAAATATTGATGAAGTAGAATTTTTGTGGAAAAAGCATCCCGTAAAAAGAATTTTTCCTGGGATTATTCGCATCGCTTATGACATGATAAAAGATGAAAAAGAGCTTGCTGATTATATGAGTGAAAAAGTATGTGATATTTGTGATGGACACCGTCTTAAAAGAGAATCTTTAGCTGTGAAAGTAGCAGATAAAGGCATAGCCGAACTCCTTGATATGCCCATAGCAAAAACATATGATTTTTTTAAGAATGAAGAGAATTTTGAATATTTTGATGCACAATCGAAGCAAATTGCTGAACCAATACTTCATGAAATACGCGAACGCCTCTACTTTTTATATGATGTAGGACTCGGATACATTACACTTGGTCGTGATGCTCGCACCATTAGTGGTGGAGAGGCACAACGGATTCGCATTGCTTCTCAAATAGGAAGTGGTTTAACAGGTGTTTTATATGTGTTAGATGAGCCAAGTATTGGGTTGCATGAGAGAGATACGCTAAAACTTATTCGTACACTCCGTTCTTTGCAAGAGAAAGGTAACTCTGTCATTGTAGTAGAACATGACAAAGAGACTATAGAAAATGCAGATTTTATTGTAGATATAGGAAGTGGTGCAGGAAAATTTGGTGGGGAAGTGGTCTTTAGTGGCACGCTTGATAAACTTAAAAAGGCAAAAACACTTACAGCAGATTATCTGTATGGACGCAAAAAAATAGAGTATTTTTATAGACGCAAGCAAGAAAAGTGGATAGAAATTAAAAATGTTACACTCAATAATATTGAAAATCTCAATGCAAAAATTCCTCTTAATAATTTTGTCTGTATTACAGGAGTGAGTGGAAGTGGAAAGAGTTCACTTATGCTACAAACACTCTTACCAACTGCAAGAGAGTTGCTCAATCATGCACGAAAAGTAAACAAAGTAGCAGGGGTAGAGATAACTGGGCTTGAAAATGTAGATAAAGTTATCTATCTTGACCAAAGCCCAATAGGGCGTACACCTCGTTCTAATCCTGCAACATATACAGGTGTGATGGATGAGATACGAAATCTTTTTGCACAAACAAAAGAGAGTCAAATTCGTGGATATACAGCATCACGATTTAGCTTTAATGTTAAAGGTGGTCGTTGTGAAAAGTGTCAAGGAGAGGGTGAAAACAAAATAGAGATGCACTTTTTGCCTGACATTATGGTGAAGTGTGATGCATGTGATGGCAAACGATACAACCAACAGACTTTAGAGGTATTTTACAAAGGAAAAACCATCGCTGATGTTCTTGCCATGAGCGTAGAAGAAGCATTTGAGTTTTTTAAAGCCATTCCAAAAATTCATCAGAAAATGAAAACGCTTGTAGATGTAGGACTTGGCTATATTACGCTTGGTCAAAACGCAGTGACACTCTCAGGTGGAGAAGCACAGCGTATAAAACTCTCAAAAGAGTTAAGCCGAAAAGATACAGGAAAAACGCTTTATATTTTAGATGAGCCTACAACAGGATTACACTTTGCAGATGTCGATAGACTTACAAATGTATTGCACAAGTTTGTAGAGCTTGGAAACTCCGTGCTTATCATTGAGCATAATCTCGATATGATAAAAAATGCGGACTATATCATTGACATGGGACCAGAAGGTGGTAGTGGTGGTGGACTTATCATAGCAGAGGGTTCTCCTGAAGAGTTAGCATCTTCATATAAAAAAACAGGCTCTTATACGGGTGAGTATTTGGAAAAAGAGTTGGCTCTGCATTAAAATATAGTATAATTGCAAAAAAATTTAAAGGCTTATTATGTCAGTATATGTTTTTGGACACAGAAATCCAGATAGCGATTCAATTATTGGTGCTATTTCTATTGCGTATTTAAAAAATCAAGTGGAAGATGAAGAGTATATCCCTGCGCGTCAAGGTGATATTTCGGCTGAGACAGAGTTTATTTTAGATAAGTTTGATGGTGAAGTTCCTATACTTAAAACTTCTGTTGCTGGAGAAAAAGTATTTTTAGTTGATGATAGTGATAGTCTTCTTTTTCAAGATGACATTAAAGAAGCAACTATTTTAGGAATTGTTGATCATCATAAATTGGGAGATTTAACAACAAATGCTCCACTAGAGATGTGGGTAAGACCTATTGGCTGTTCAAATACTGTTGTTTATGAAATGTATAGATCTTATGGTGTGGAAATTCCTAAAAATATTGCAGGTATGATGATGATGGCGATTTTAAGTGATACTGTCATTTTTAAATCTCCTACATGTACAAAAGTAGATACAAAAGCTGTAAAAGAGCTTGCAGAAATTGCAGGTGTAGAGGATTATAAAAAACTTGCTATGGAGATGTTCATCGTAAAATCTGCAGTAGATGGTGCAAATGCAAGAGACCTTAATACAAGAGACTACAAAGAGTTTAACATGAATGGCAGTAAAGTGGGCGTAGGTCAGCTTGAAATGGTGGACATTACAGTGCTTGAACCTCGTGAAGAGGAACTTTTAGCAGATATGAGAAAGATGAAAGAGGAAAATGGCTTACATAGTGTACTTATTCTTCTTACAGACATAATGAAAGAGGGTTCTAAACTCCTTGTTATCTCAGATGATGAGAGTAAAATAGAAGCTGCGTTTAACACAAAACTTGAAAATCATAGAGTATGGTTAGACAAAGTACTGAGTCGTAAAAAACAGGTAATTCCTTTCGTTCAGCCTCAGTTTTAATTTATAAACCTAACTCATTCATACAAGATACACAGTATTGTGATTCTGGAATGAGTTTTAGGCGTTCTATTGCTATATCTTCTTCACACTCTTTACAAATTCCATACTCTTCTGTATCAACTCTTAATAGAGCATATTTGAGTCTATTTAGGCGTTTTTTTGCCTCTTCAAATCTTTGAATATTAACATTTTGATCTTGTTTGAGCATTTTGTGGTCTATGCTGTCTAAAGAGCAATCTTTTTTGATTGGTTTGAGCGATTTTTCTATATTTTGTAACTCTAAAGTAAGCGCATCTATCTCTTGAGTCATAATATTTTTCAGTATCTTTTTTTCTTGGGTTGTCATTTCTTCCTCCTATTCTACATAGAGATAACGCTTAATTTTTTTTGTTGGAGTTTTTACAAATGGTTCAATTTGCTCTATAAATTTTTGTATTTTTGCAAATGATGCAACTTGTCCATTTACCTCTATACGCATCTCTTCAAGATAGTTTTCTATTTTTTGTTTTACCTCTGCTTCTGCTGTGTTATTTGCTTGAAACATTTTGTCAATAAGTTCATAGTCCAGATGGATTCTTGCAATGAGTTTTGCATCTTTTTCCATAACAAGTGAGTCTAGTACCACTTCATTTTGATTAATAATTCCTTCAATTTGTTCAGGGTAGATATTTTCTCCACCTGAACCAATGATGACATTTTTACTTCTACCACTAATAAACAAATACCCATCAGTATCAAGATAACCTAAATCACCTGTGTGAAACCAGCCATCTTGAAGCACTTCTTTAGTCTGTTCTTCATCTTTGTAGTATCCCAACATTACACTAGGTGATTTAACTATAATTTCTCCCTCTCCATTTATGGGATTTGCATCTTTTATTTTTACCTCAACTCCAACCATAGGAAGACCAGTAGAACCAATTTTGATGGGCATACCAAGTCTTCCTCCTGCAATAAGAGGGGAAGTCTCAGTAAGCCCATACCCTACTATGTAAGGAAACTCTGCCTCTTTAAGAAATTGTTCAACATATTTAGGCAGTGCTGCTCCCCCTATACCAAAAAATTTAATACGCCCACCAAAAGTCTCAATAAGTTTTTTTCCTGCAATTTTATTGAGTTGTCTTCTTGTAAAAGGAATAGAGTAGAGTAAACGCATAATAAATGAGCCTTTGAATTTAGGCAAGATTTTATTTTTGTAAATTTTTTCAATAATAAGAGGAACACTAAGCATCATTGTAGGTTTAACACTCGCAAAAGCTTTGAGTAGGACATTTGGTGTTGGAACTTTGTCTATGTAAACTACATCGGCACCATGTAGGATTGGTACTATCATCCCTACGGTACACTCTAAAGTGTGTGCAAGTGGTAAGATAGATAAAAATGTATCTTCAGGAACAATAGTAACATTTTTATAAGCACTCATGGCATTTGTAACAAGATTTTTATGTGAGAGCATAACTCCTTTTGAATGTCCCGTTGTACCAGAAGTATAGAGGAGGGCTGCCATATCATCTTCATCTGGTTTAGGAAGCTCTTTTGAGGCAATTCTCTGCTTTAACTTTGAAATATATGTATGGTTTGTCAATTCATCTATGATTGTTAAATCATCAAGTTGAATAACAAACTTCATATTTGACTCTTTTAACTCTTCTATTGTCTGTAAATGTTTTTTTGAAACAAAGACGGCCTTTGCTTCTGAGTGGCGTATAATGTGTTGTACATCAGCAGAATGAAAATCGGGAAGAATGGGAACAATAACTCCTCCAAAATAGGTAACACTAAAGTAAGCTATTGCCCAATTTGGCATATTTTCACTAAGGAGTGCTACTTTATCACCTTTTTTTACACCATTATTTTTTAGTATTTGAATTATATTATGCACATTATATGCTAATTCATTATAAGTCATAAGTTCTTGATCAACCTTGGAAAGAACTTTTTTATCTCTATAGAGTTCGACTGAACGGTCTAAGAGATTAGGGAGTGTAAAGGTGTCTAAATTTTCATAAGGATATTTCATAATTTTACTTTATTTTAATTTTATATTATTTTATAATGAAGTAGCTAAATAATTCATTAGTATTGCTTCAATTATAGATATTTAAAGTATAATTCTAAATATTATTTTTGGGAGTTTTTAATTATGAATATGTATAAAATTATTTCAGGGCTATTTTTTACTTTGGCCATGACACTTAATTTTGGCTTTTTTTACGGAGATCCAACACAACTGATAGAACATAGTGCCTATGAACTTTTTGCTGCAATTATTGTCAATTTAATTGCTACTGTATTAAAACTAGGTGATAGAACACAGCTTGGAGCTGTTTTACTTGCTACGAGTCTTGTTGCCGATATTCAACTTATTGCATCTGCAACTGTTTGGGCATTTGCAGAGTATGTTGCTAAAAATATTGGTCTGGAAGCTACAACAGCTATAGTCTCTCTCTCTGGTGGCGCACTTTTAGCAAATTCAGTCTCTGTTATTTTATTTATCGGCGATACAATTAAATCAAAAAGATAGATAAAAAGTATGAATGAACAGATAATTTGGATAGTTCTTAAGCGGTTAAGGACTCCTTTTTTTGTAATTATTATAACATTTTCTATCTCTATTTTGGGATTAGTATTAATTCCTGGTGCTACAGATCAAGGTAAACCTTATCAAATGACTTTTTTTGATGCTTTTTATTTTGTAAGTTATATGGCTAGTACCATCGGTTTTGGAGAAGCACCCTATACTTTTACTTATCCACAGAGAATGTGGGTAAGTTTTGCCATATACTTTACTGTTATAGGATGGTTTTACGGAATAGGGGCTATTGTATCACTTATTCAAGATGAAGGACTTAGGCGTGCATTAAACCTAAATGCCTTTAAAAAACAGGTAGAAAATCTTCATGAACCCTTTTATATTATTTTAGGATATAACAGTATTACTAAGACTATTATAAATAAAATTAATGGAGTAGATTATAGGGCAGTTGTTCTTGATAAAAGTTCTCAAAAGATAGAAGAACTTATACTAGAAAATTTTTATCCTCATGTTCCTGCATCTGTTGGAGATGCAACAAACCAGCAGATGCTTAAAATGTCAGGAATACATCAAAAAAACTGTAAAGGTGTTATCTCTCTTTTTGAAAATGATATGGTCAATGCAAATATTGCAACCGTATGTATGCTACTTAATAAAAAAATAGACATCATTATTAAAGCAACTCTACCAGAACAGGTAGCGCATTTTCAAAAGATGGGTCTCCAGCATGTGCAAAATCCTTTTGATATTATCTCTAAGCGTATTTATTTTGGTATTACTTCCCCTCATATTTGGCTTTTAGAAATGTGGATGTATGGGCATATTTTAAAATTGAAAGGAAGAGATAAATTTCCAAATGGAAAGTATATTATTTATGGTAGTGGACGAATGGGACAGGCTATTGCAGATGGTCTGAAAAAAGCTGGTGTTGAGTATATTATAAAAGATTTTACTTCTAAAAAATATATTGAAGAGAAAGAATCTACTATATTTGGTGATGCTAAAGATGTGCAAAAATTAATTGATTTAGGAATAAAAGAGAGTGAATGTATTATTGCTGCTACAAAAAATGATATTTTAAATCTATCTATTTTAAACAGTGCAAAGCAACTTAATCCAAATATTTTTACAATGGCAAGAGAGAACTCTCTTGATGATCTCAATATTTTTAAAGCTGCAAAAATCAATAAAATTTATGTTGTTGAACAAATTCTTGCAGATGCAACTTATAATTTTATATCAAGACCATTAGTTGATATATTTATTCAAGAAGCAAGAAAACAAGATGAAGAGTGGGCAGAGGTCATTGTCAATATTTTAAATAATATAACAGGGATGAATCCTAAATCTTTTGAGACAGAGCTTAATGAAGAGAATGCTTATGCTTTGAGTTTAGAATTTAATGCTGGTGGAGATATTACACTCTCTAATTTAAGGCGTTCTCGTGAAAATAAAAATGAGATGTTGCAAATAGTATTTTTACTTTTAAAACGAGGGGATGAGGTTTACCTGATGCCAAATTCACAGATGCAACTTCAACCTAATGATAAACTTTTGATAGTAGCAGATGAAGATACTTATGAAGATTTTGAGTATATAATTAATAATATATATGAGCTAAATTATGTATTGGATAAAGAAGATACAAATAATCTTTTAGGTTTTTGGGGGAAACATGGAAAAATCAAAGCATAAACTTCTCTCTTTTGCCTATTTTTTAGAGAGTTCCAAATTTTATAATAAAATTAAAAAATTTGTATATGATTTAATTGAAAATGATGAGTATAAATATAAACGCTATTTTGATATATTTATGATTTTTGTCATTTTAAGTAGTGTTACCCTTTTAGTGATGGATGTTAAAAGACATATTCCTCACTGGCTTGATGATTTTGATCTCTACTTTGTAACGACGGTATTTGTTGTAGAGTATCTACTGAGAATGTGGGTCTATAGTGATATTCATAAGATTATTATTGATGAGTATGAGGAGAGTAGTTATTTTGATAAAGAGGTAAGCTTTTATGCACTCTTTAGAAAAATAGTAAAAAACAAGTGGACATATATAAGCTCATTTTCTGCCATTATTGACTTAATTGCTATTTTACCAAGTTATAGAGGACTACGGGTATTACGAGTATTTGTCCTCTTTCGTGCCTTTAAGATGCTTCGCTATACAAAGAGCTTAACAGGATTTTTATATGTACTAAAAAATAAAAAATTTGAGTTGATGACACTTTTAACACTCTCAACTTTTTTTATATTTATTGCAGGTATTATGCTCTATGTTTTTGAGGGTGATAATGAAAATCCAAATATTCATAATCTTTTTGATGCTTTTTACTGGGCTCTTATTACTATCTCAACTGTTGGTTATGGCGATATTGCTCCTGTAACGCCTGAGGGTAGAGTTGTTACGATGCTTATTATTTTTACAGGTATCGGGCTTATCTCTTTTGTGACCTCCATTATTGTCTCTTCTTTTAATGAAAGACTTGGTGTTTTACGAGAAGATAGAGTTGTACAAGAAGTGGGGAAAAAGAAGAAGCTTACTGTTGTTTGTGGTTATGGTCTGCTTGGGCGTTTAGTGGTTAAGGGCTTGGAAAAAGAAGGTGTAGATTTTGTCATAATTGATAGAAATGAGGAGATGGTAGCACTGGCTTACAATGATGGACACCATGCAATATGTGCTGATGCAACAAAGGGTACAATATTTGAAAAGCTTGGTATTGCTGATCGTGTTTCTCATGTCTTATGTTTAACTTCTGATGATATTCAAAATGCTTTTATTGCAGTGAATGTGAAGAGTTTGAATAGCGAAGTCTATGTTACGGCAAGGTGTAGCGATCAAGAGATAGCAACGAAGATGGAATATGCCCATGTTAATCAGGTTATTATGCCTGAAGAAGTGGCAGGAATGATGGGTGCTGTATATGCTGGTGAGCCTGTTGCTTTTGAAGTGTTGCTCTCTATCATAGAAGAGAAAGAAAAAACGCATATAAATGAGATAGCAATAACAGAAGGAAGTTTTTTAGACAACAAAATGATAGGTGAAGTTAATTTTAAAAGGTTGCGTTTAATTTTGTTAGGTGTTTTTAAACGCAGTGAAGCATCAAAACTTGGAGAGTTTATCTTTAATCCAAGCGATGATTTTGTACTTAATGCAGGAGATAATCTTGTATGCCTAGGGTATTCAACTGCTGTAGCAAATCTAAAAAGGAAAATGTAATGCAAATAAAGAAAGATATTGTACTTTTTGGTTATGGCTCTTTTGGAAGACAACTCTACAAAAATCTTCGTTCACGAGGACATAAGGTCAAGGTTGTTGTTGGTTTGGATGATTATGTTGAGATAGAGAGTGATAGTGCTGTGGACATTACGCGTATAAATATCAAACGAAATGATGATATTTTAGCACTGAATGTAAATGCATTTGAGTCAATTTTTTATTGTGCCATGAATAAAACAGCCAATAATCTCTTTTTGGTCTTAACCCTCAAGTCACTCTATCCCCAAGCCAATGTAATAGCAAACTCTAACTCCAATGAGACAACAAGAAAGCTTAAATATGCAGGTGCAACCAGTGTTATAGACCTTTATGAAGCAACTTCAAGACGCATAGTTAATGTTCTTACAAAACCTGCTGTTTCAATGGCACTTGATGAAATAGTCTATAAACAAAATGATTTAAAAATGCTTGAAATTGAGCTTGAGGAAAATACTTTCTTAGAAGGGAAGTATGTCAATGAAATTAGATTTCGCCAGATGGGAATTATTCTTATTGCCATTATAGACAAAGAGTTGGGTTATGAGCTTGTCTTTACTGACCATCGAATAAATCATAAACTTGATGCTGGAGATATTTTAGTTATTGTTGCTAAGAAGGAAGATATAAGTAAATTTCAAGAGATGTTAAAAAAGGGATAGATTTTGAGTAGAAGACATAAAGATAAAAATAGAAATAGACGCGATACAATAAAGTTTACTGAAAAAGATTTTCTGCCTACAACTCGTGAAGAGATGTATGAGAGAGGGTGGGATTATTGTGATATTATTTTAGTAAGTGGAGACTCTTACATTGATTCGCCTTTTATTGGGGTTGCCATGGTTGGGCGTATGCTTGAGCGAATGGGTTACAAAGTAGGGATGATAGGGCAACCTGACATCGACTCTCCTGATGACATTATGCGTTTGGGTGAGCCACGGCTTTACTGGGGTGTAAGTGGTGGAAGTGTTGATAGTATGGTGAGCAACTACACTGCTACAAAAAAGTTTCGTAACTCAGATGACTATACCCCAGGGGGAGTAAATACCAAAAGACCAGATAGAGCATTGCTTGTTTACTGTAATCTTATTCGCCGTTACTTTAAAAATACCGTACCACTTGTACTTGGTGGTATAGAAGCATCACTGCGTCGAGTAACACATTATGACTACTGGCAAAATAGACTGAAAAAACCGATACTTTTTGACTCTAAAGCAGATGTGATGATATATGGAATGGGAGAGATTGCTCTTGAAGAGCTTACACGAGCCATTGATGAAAAGCGAGACTATAGTGACATTAGAGGTGTTTGTTATATCTCTAAAGAGCCAGTGCATAAGTATATTCAGCTTCCTAGTCATCAGGAGTGTTTAGATAATAAAACAAAGTATATAGACCTCTTTGATGATTTTTATGATAATAATGACCCCATTAGTGCTAATGGACTCTGCCAAAAAGTAGATAATCGTTATCTTATTCAAAATCCTCCTTGTGATTACCTCAATGAAGATGAGATGGATGCAAACTCGAAGCTCCCTTTTACAAGAGAACAGCATCCATACTATGAAAAGATGGGAAAAGTGAAGTGTCTTGAGACGATTAAATTCTCCATTATGACACATCATGGATGTTGGGGAGAGTGTAACTTCTGTGCTATTGGTGTGCATCAAGGAAGAACTATACGAACGCGTTCAGAAGATAACATTGTTAATGAAGCAAAAGAGTTCAATAAATACAAAGATTATAAAGGTATTATCTCTGATGTTGGTGGACCGACTGCAAATATGTACGGCTATGAGTGTGGCAAGAAGCTCAAAAAAGGGACATGTGACCATATGAAGTGTGTTGATGCAGACAGACTGTGTAAAACCATGCATGTTGACCATAGTCGTAATATAAAACTTTTGCGTCGTGTGCGAGAGGTTGAGGGTGTGCGTCATGCCTTTGTGGCGAGTGGTATTCGGTATGATTTAATAAATGCCGATAAAAACAATGGCTATAGCTATCTTAAAGAGATGGTAGATTATCATATCTCAGGGCAAATGAAAGTTGCTCCAGAGCATACACAGCAACATGTTTTGGAGTTAATGGGAAAACCAGGAAAAGGGGAGCTTGTAAAGTTTAAACACATGTATGACCGACTCAATAAAGAGAGTGGGAAAAATCAATTTCTTACATATTACCTCATCGCTGCACATCCAGGGTGTAAAGAGAGTGATATGAAAGAGTTAAAACGATTTACTACGGATGAGTTAAAGATGAACCCAGAGCAGGCACAAGTCTTCATTCCAACACCGGGAACTTACTCAGCTGTGATGTATTACACAGAGATGGATCCAAAAACTCGTAAGAAAATCTTTGTAGAAAAAGATACCAAACGAAAAGAGAAACAGAAGCAGATAGTTGTGAAAAAAGATAAATTTTGTTCGGGGTTTGCTTCTTAACGAATAGAAGTGGCCGTTAAAAAGATATAATCTTTTCCTGTAATGGTTACACGAAACTTCTTTTGTTGGAGATATTTTTTAGAAAAAATTACATCTTTGTAAAGGAGTCCCATCTCTGAAAATGGATAGTTCTTTACTCTTGCCCCATAGACCATCTCCCCATCTATCCAACGACAGTTTGGAAAGCCAAGAATTATTGCTCCATCTTTTTTTAGTTGGTTTTGTACTATGGACATAAGAAGTTTATTAAACTCCAAATTTGAGCTTTGTAGTGTTCCTATGGAGATGATGAGGTCAAATTTTTTTAACTCTAAATTATTGAGATTATTAATGTCATATTGATAAAATTTCACATTTTTATGGTCTTGAAACTTTTCCTTTGCTCTGTTTATAGCACTCTCACAGTAATCAATGCCAACGAGCTCAAGTGCATTGAAGTTTTCACAAATACTCTTTATAGCTTCAAATTCATCGCCACTATTGACACCAAGATTTAAAATGCGTAATCGCTTTTCAATATGGACATTTTGAAGGGCTTGAAGATAATAATATAGGAAGGAAGCCTCTTCATTTTTATGAATTTGAGAAAATATAGAAGCTTCGCCATATTTTTCTTCTTTTTCAATAATAGTTTTATGAAAACTGCTATCTGGATTGAGTTTTTCATAACGCATAAGTATAAATGAATTATCTAATATTTTTGGGGTAAGCATTCTGCATTGTAAAATATGTGCAAGGTCATTCCATGTTTTGTAACCTCTATAAATAACTGTTTCATTTTCTACTTGAATAAAATTACCAGAATATGTTGATGATACAATATCGGGGTTAATTACTTTAAAAGTAACTGTTTCTCCAGCTTTTAACTCTGCCACTTTTTCTTGTAGCACTCTTAAAATTTCTACCATTAATTTACTATATAGTTTTTTATATACTGTCTGCATAGCACTCTTATGCAAAAAATGTTCCAATATTGACTTTTCTTACATGTTTTTCAGTTATATTTGCATACAATAAATAAAAAGAAAGTAAAATATGCGAATAGATAAATTTTTAAACTCTGTAAATATTACAAAAAGGCGTTCTGTTTCACAGGACATGATAAGTAACGGCGTTGTGCTTATAAATGATGTTGTTGTTAAGGCGAGTAAAAATGTAGCAGTGGATGATATAATTACCATCAACTACTTGAATGCACCAAAAAAGTATAAGGTTTTGCAACTTCCAACAACAAAATCTACTCCAAAATCTTTGCAAGACCAATACATTAAGGAGCTTTAATATGGACTATGAGGAAGCAAAACTAAAATTTACTGCTCTTTTTAATCATAAGATGAGTGATGAAGCTATGCGTGAGTTTTTATCAGGACTTAGACTTGATGCAAATACTTCTGTGGATGTTATAGCAGCAGCTGCCGATATAATGCGTTCTTTTGCAACTCCTTTGCCAATTTCAGAAGCAACTCGTGAAAAAGCTATAGACATAGTAGGAACGGGTGGTGATAAAATAGGCTCATTTAATATCTCCACAACGACTTCTATCTTAACTGCATCATGTGGTGCAACTGTTGCAAAACATGGAAATCGTTCTATTACTTCAAAGAGTGGGAGTGCTGATGTACTTGAGGCTTTGGGTGTCAATTTGGCGTTAAGTGTCGAGCAAAATGCACAACTTTTAGAGGAAGCTGGTTGGTGTTTTATGTTTGCACAAAACCATCATCCTGCTATGAAGTTTATTATGCCTATTCGTAAGTCTATTGAGCATAAAACTGTTTTTAATGTTTTAGGACCACTTACCAATCCTGCTAATATTAAAAAGTATATGCTTGGTGTATTTGACAAATCATTTGTACCAAAAATGGCAGAAGCACTTAAAATAAATGGTGCAACTTCAGCGCTTGTTGTAAGCTCAAATGAGGGAATGGATGAGATAGGCATCAGCGACATTACTCACGCTTCACTCTTAAAAGAGGGTAAGGTTACAGAGTTTGAGATAGACCCTCAAAACTATGGCATAAAAAGAGCGCCACTTGAAGCGATAGTAGGTGGTGATGCACAACTAAATGCAAATATTATGCGTGCTATATTTGATGCAAAGGCAACAGAGGCACAGCGTGATATTGTCCTTATAAATACAGCAGCATCATTAATGGTTGATGGCTTGGCTCGTGATATTCAAGATGGTTTGGAGATGGCAAGAGAAGCCATTGCAAACGCACGACCGAAGAAAAAGCTTCAACAGATAGTAGAAATTTCTAATAAATTATGAGAGAAAAATATACTTTAAAAGTAGATGAACTTGAGGGATTAGCAGAAGATATTTTAGCCTTATTTGCAAATGGTGTGGTAATTCTTCGTGGGGATTTGGCTGCTGGAAAGACGACACTTGTGAAAGTGATAGCTAAAAAAATGGGTTGTGATGATGATGTGACTTCGCCGACATTTTCTCTGCAACAGTGTTATGGTGAGAAAATTTTTCATTACGATATTTACAACCATGGCTTGGAGCATTTTATTGCTTTAGGGATGCTTGAAGAGCTTGACAAAGAGGGCTTGCACTTTATAGAGTGGGGCGATGAAAAACTTCTTGAGCTTTTAACTTCTGTTGGCATTGATGTGATGACGATAGATATAGAAAAAACTTCAAATAATATAAGAGAGTACACGCTATGCATACACTAGAAGCAGTTACACTGCAAAAGAAAATAAAAGATTTAGAGATAGTAAAAAGTATGAGTCTTAAAGTGGCGAGTGGAGAGGTTGTAGGACTCCTTGGACCAAATGGTGCAGGAAAAACTACTACCTTTTATATGATATGTGGACTTGTAGAAGCAACAAGTGGAAAGGTCTTTTTTGATGATGAAGACCTCATTGGGATGCCTCTACATCAGCGTGCCTTAAAGGGAATAGGTTATTTACCACAAGAGGCATCAATATTTAAAGATTTAAGTGTAGAAGATAATCTTATGATAGCTGCACAGGTTGGAAAAATGAGTAAGAAAGAGCAAGAGGAGCGAATACTTGAACTGCTTGATATGTTCAACATTGAGCCTATTCGTTACCGTAAAGGTGTGAGTCTCAGTGGTGGAGAGCGTCGTCGTGTGGAGATAGCCCGTGCTTTGGTAAACAAGCCGAAGTTCTTACTGCTTGATGAGCCTTTTGCAGGGGTTGACCCCATCGCCGTGATGGATATTCAAAAGGTTATTCATCAGCTTATAACTTACAATATTGGTGTGCTTATAACCGATCATAATGTCCGTGAGACACTTGATGTTTGTGATAGAGCTTATGTTATTAAGTCTGGAGAACTTCTTGCAAGTGGAACAAGTGATGAGATAGGACAAAATGAAGATGTTCGTAAGCACTACCTTGGCGAAAACTTCAAACTCTAATGGCATCACTAAGACAGACCAAAAGTGTACAGAATAAGCATAAGCTCTCAGACACGCTGAGAAATTGGCTTCCTATTTTGCACTCTAGTCTCTCTGATTTGGGTAAAACGATGACTCCTTTTGTTGAAGCTAACCCTCTTATTGAGATTAAATCTGGTTATGAGGAGGATTTTGAAAAGAAAATACCTCGAAAGGTTATCTCACGCACTGTAAGCAATTCTCGAACTGAGCAGATAGAAGCATTGACTATCGCACATAAATCACTTTATGATATTTTAGATGAACAGCTTGAAGCTCCACTCTTTCCAACACCTATTTCACAAAGGATAGCACAATATGTGGTGGCAAACCTTGATGAGTTTGGTTACTATGAGGGAAATACAAAGGAGTTTTGTCAAAAAAATGCAATAGAAGTTGATTTTTTTGAGAAGACTCGTCTGCGTTTTGCACACATTGAGCCACTTGGTATTGGTGCAAAAGATTTGGCAGAGTCCTTTTTGTTTCAGCTGGATAATTCTCAAATAAGCAACGAAGCGTATTCATTGGCAATTACAATTATTAATGATATTCAAAATATATATAACTATTCGTCACATGAATACTTTTCAGAGGTTATGCATACGCTTTCTAGTTTTAAAAATCCACCGAATATTGAATATCAAGAGGAGTCTGCACAGATTGTACCTGATTTGCTGATTTACTTAAATGATGAAAACCATATAGAGGTAAAACTCAATGATGCTTACTACCCTAACATTATTATAAATGCAGATTATGGTGTAGAACACGACTTTGTTAAAGAGAAGATAAAAGAGGCAAAATCACTTGTAGATGCACTTGATATGAGAAAGGCAACACTTTACAAAGTAGGGCTGATGATAGTTGAATACCAGTATGACTTTTTCATGGGTGGGCAGATAATGCCACTTACGCTGAAAACTTTAGCAGATGAGCTTGGGCATAATCCTTCAACCATTTCACGCGCTATTGCTAATAAATATATAGCCTGCGACAGAGGTCTGCTTGCGATGAAGAAGTTCTTTACGATTGCCATAGATGAAGATGTTTCAAACGCAGCTATAAAAGAGTTTTTGATTGAACTTATAAAAGAGGAGAGTAGAGAAAAACCGTTGAGTGATATGAAATTGCTTTATATTATTCAAGAAAAATTCAAAGTAAAAATAGTGCGACGAACCATTGCAAAATACAGAAAACAGCTCAATATCCTAGGTTCAAGTGAGCGTAAAAAGCTCTATCAACTTGGACTTTCATAAGTATAAAAGTAATTTTAAGTTATAAGAAAATAATATAGTTTTTTTAGTTAAAATTTGATATATAAAAAAAGTGAGAAATTATGATTAGAGATATTATTACCTATCCTAAGACACCGAGTTTAGAATTTGGTGCAAATGTACGCTTATTTGATGAAGAGCTTTTCAAACTGATTGATGATGTAAAAGATACCATGAAAGCAAATAATTTGAATGCATTGGCTGCGTTTCAGATAGGTTCACCTTATAATGTGATTGTGCTTAAAGATGGTGATGATTACATTGAGCTTATCAATGCTAAAATCATTAAGAGAGAAGGGAATATAGAGAGTGTTGAGACTACTGCATATTTTTCAGATTTAAGTGCAAAAGTAAAGCGTTATGCGAAGATAAAAGTGATATATGAAGATAGAGAAGCAAAGCAACAGTTTTTAGAAGCTGATGAGGAACGCTCTATTGTTATTCAGCGTAAACTTGATTACTCTTTTGGAGCTAACTTTAGAATTAGGCTTGATGATACAGAAAGAAAGATTTTTGATTCAAAATTGAAATTTGGTACAAATGCAATTACGGAAAATGGTTGTCCTACTGTTTTTAAACGAGATAAAATTTTACATACTTTTCAATATACATTTATTGTTGCTCTTGTAGGTGTAGCACTCTCTTTTTTCTTTTCTGATGCTAATTTAGCAATTTTAAAAGTGGTAGAAAACTACACTATGCTTTTTATGTTTGTCCTTTTAATAATTTACTTTTTTTATGCACAGTATGAGGGACGACAGTACAAAAATTGTAGTTCTTGCCAGATTGGGAACATTATAGGTGTTAGTGCTATTTCAGCTGTTAAACTTCTTGCTCTTTTTACAT
>JALSWC010000247.1 GCA_027060825.1 Sulfurimonas sp. | reverse complement strand
TTTTATAAGGGTTCACCTTGTATAATTCCGACCTACCAACAAAAAGTGGGTTCTTAGCTCAGTTGGTTAGAGCTCTCGGCTCATAACCGAGCGGTCGAGTGTTCGAGTCACTCAGAACCCACCACTTACAAAATTCATCCCATTACTTTACAGTTCATATAAGTTCAAAATCATCAAATAAAGTCCTATTTTAAGCAGTTTTTTTGGATATTATCCATACAAAATATTTCTCTCTATTAGACTTCTTCTAAAATATAGGATTTAACTTTCGCTAAGATTTTTAGGATAGCAATATTTCTTTGAAAGTATAAAAACTAAATAAACTTTAGTCTTAATCACTAAACTCTTTTGATAAAACTTGCAACTATTAACTTTTTTTGCTAGAATACATTTAAATTTTACAAAAAGGAATTACATTATGGCAAAACATCAATTTCAAACAGAAGCAAATCAAATTTTACAACTTATGATACACTCTCTATATTCAAATAAGGAGATTTTTCTTCGTGAGTTAGTCTCTAACGCATCGGATGCTATGGATAAGCTTAATATGCTTGTTTTAACGGATGAAAAATATAAAAATGTTTCATTTAACCCTCGTATTGATATTAAGATAGATAAAGAGAACAAAACGCTTACTCTTAGTGATACTGGTATTGGTATGAATGAAGAAGATTTAATGAATAATCTTGGTACTATTGCGAAATCTGGAACAAAAGCATTTTTAGAAAATCTTACAGGTGATCAAAAAGAGGATTCTAATCTTATTGGTCAATTTGGTGTTGGTTTTTACTCTGCATTTATGGTTGCAAAAAAAGTAGAAGTGATTACTAAAAAAGCAGGTGAAGAGAAAGCTTATAAATGGATAAGTAATGGTACTGGTGAATTTGAAATTGAAGATGCTTCAAAAGATTCTCATGGTACTGAAATTATTATGTACTTAAATGATGGTGAAGAGGAATTTTTAGAGACTTATCGAGTTGAGAGCATTATTAAAAAATACTCTAATCATATTGCATTTCCAATTTTTATGGATAAAGAGAAAACAATTCCAGCAAAAACAGATGATGATGGTAAAGAGATAGAACCTGCTAAAACTGAGATAGAAAATGTACAAATTAATGCTGCAAATGCACTCTGGACACTCTCAAAAAGTGAACTAAAAGATGAAGATTATAAATCATTTTATGAGACAATTGCACACTCATCAGAAGAGCCTCTTACATGGACACATCATAAAGCAGAAGGTGCTATTGAATATACAACGCTATTTTATATTCCAAGTAAAGCACCTATGGACATCTATAGAGTTGATTATAAACCAGGTATTAAACTCTACATTAATCGCGTATTTATTACAGATGATGAAAAAGAGCTTATGCCAACATACTTGCGTTTCTTGCGTGGTGTGATTGATTCAGCAGATTTACCATTGAATGTAAGTCGTGAAATTTTACAATCAAATCCAGTGATGAGTAAAATTAGAAATGCATCTGTGAAAAAAGTGCTTTCTGAACTCTCTAAAATGATGAAAAAAGATGCAGATAAGTATGATACTTTCTATAAAGAGTTTGGTAATGTACTAAAAGAGGGACTTTATAGTGATATGGGGAACCGTGAAAAGATTTTAGAACTTCTTAAATTTAACTCTCTTAATAGTGACGAGATGATTACTATTGAAGATTATGTGAAAAATGTGGATGAAGAGAAAAAAGAGATTTATTATTTGACAGCAAAAACATCTCTTGATTTACTAAAACACTCACCAATCTTAGAAAAATTCAAAGCTCGTGGCATTGATGTCCTTCTTCTTAATGAAGAAGTAGATACTATCATTTTCCCAATGGTAACTGAATATAAAGAGTATAAACTCATTCCTGCATCAGATGCAAAATTTGACGAGAATGAAGATGATAAAAAAGAGAAAGAAGAGTTAGCAAAATCGTATGAAGATTTTACAAAAAAACTTAAAGAAATTCTTGGTGATAGCGTAAAAGAGGTTGATGTAACAACTGAACTTACAGAATCTCCTGTTGCTATTAGAATTGATAAAGAAGATCCAGCTTATATGATGGCTCAAATGATGAAACAGATGGGTCAAGCAACAGATGCACCAGAACCTGCACCAATTTTAGAGATTAATCCTAAGCATGAGCTTGTAGAAAAACTCAAAGAGAGTGCTGATGTTAATTTAATAGAAGATGCAGCACATGTTCTTTTAGACCAAGCAAAATTATATGATGGTCAAGAACTTGATGATACAGCAGATTTTGTTGTGCGTTTAAACAGAATTATTGCTAAAGCACTATAGATTTTTTGAATGAGTGTATTATAAAAATACACTCATTTTACTTTTTTTAGCATTCCTTTTCAGATAAAATTCCAAATAAAACCTTAAATAAATTGCATATCACATAAAAATATGTTATTCTATGCGCATGATAAAAAACTTTGAACTTTTAAATAAATCAATAGAAAAAGAAGATATACAATCTATAAAGGGAGAAGCATCGCGTATTTATACTGCACTTATTAGAAATGAATTATCTGATTTGAATTTATCAGAATATATTTATACGCCTGCACAAGCTGTTGAAGAGCTAGGGTTGGATGAAGCGTTAATCAATGAATTACTAGCAGATTATGTTTCTCAAGTCATTAAATCTTTAGTGCAGTTTGAAGTAGAGCTAGATGATTTACAAAAATCTAAAAATAATAATGAAATTAAGCTTGATTATACTCTTTTTCGGGAACTTGCTCATAAAAATTTAGGTGTAGCAAGAAACTTACGGATTAAGAATGCAGAGATATTACTTTATGAGATGATGAAAAGAGAAGATTTAGATTATTTAATGATATGTCTTGAAGCATTGGAAGTCTCTACAATTAAGCTCAATACGGAAGTAGCTTACAATACTCTTAAGCTTATTAATCTCAAAGATTCACTAAAAAATTAATTTTTCAGTGAATCTGAAATTTGCTCTAATTTTCCTTTATGATTATTAATTATCTTCACTTCTTTTTTATCAATAGGAAGAACAAAGGCTAATAGAATGAAAATAAGTGAAAATACGAGTGCAAGAAGCGCACTTACAACTATTTTTAATCTAAAATCTGTCATTTTAGTGATTTTTTTGTTTGTCATTCGTCATATAAATCCAAAACTCTTTATGCGTATAGCCTTTATTTAAAAAATAAATTTGTAAAATTGTTACTCTGTATAGAGTAATCAACATCTTAGCATAAGGAATAAAAAGGCTTAGACTTACAAGCATAGACTGCTGTTTATCGCCTTTAGATTCCATCATCTCTTGCATACCAATATTTTTACTTAAATAGACACCAAAAAGTATTGAAAAGGCAAAATTTAAAATTAATCCAAAAACCATATAAGCCATAAAATCTTGTTCATACATACCAGCTATCATCATCTAAATCCTATATTTTTTATTTATACAATAATATCAAAATATTACTAAAAAGTAACATACATTTTTTTCTCAATAATAAAAAGAAGAGTACAAACTTTATTTAAACATCTTTATACTATACTAAGAGACAAATTATATAAAAGGTAATTGTATGGAAACTAACCTCATATTAGAGGGAATCAAGTTTATGTTTTTAGGAATGGGAACTGTATTTGTATTTTTAGTAGTGATGATAGCGTGTATGAATATAATGTCTTCAATCATAAACAGATATTTCCCTGAACCGCAATTGAATGAAGATGTTACAACTTCAAATTCACAAGCAAATAATAAAAAAATAATTGCGGCGATAACTGCAGCAATTACATATCATAGAGAAGGTTAAGGATTATAATGGCTAAAAAATTTATAGATGTAATGGATACAACATTCAGAGATGGTTTTCAATCTGTGTTTGGTGGTCGTGTACTGATGGATGACTTTTTTCCAGCAGTAGAGGCAGCTAAAATGGCAGGAATAAATCACTTTGAATTTGGTGGTGGCGCAAGATTTCAATCGCTCTATTTTTACTTACGAGAAGATGCATTTGAAATGATGGATAAGTTTCGTAAAATTGTAGGGCCTGATGTAAATCTTCAAACACTTGCGCGTGGTGTAAATACTGTTATGCTTGATACTGGTTCAAAAGAACTTATTGATTTACATGCTAAAATGTTTAAAAAACATGGAACAAATACAATCCGTAACTTTGATGCGTTAAATGATGTTGAAAACTTAAAATATTCGGCTGAACGCATTACACACCATGGATTAAAACATGAAGCAGCAATTACCATGATGGATTTACCACCAGGATGCCATGGCGCTCATACAGTCGAATTCTATGAAAAAACATTACGCGATATTTTAGAGAGTGGACTTCCATTTGATAGCATCTGTTTTAAAGATGCTTCTGGTACTTCAAATCCTCAAAAAGTTTTTGAAACTATTAAAATGGCAAGAAAACTTCTTGGTGATGATACTCATATTCGTCTGCACACCCATGAGACTGCTGGCGTATCTGTAGCTGCTTATATGGCAGCATTAGAAGCTGGTGTTGATGGAATTGATATGGCTGCAAATCCTGTAAGTGGTGGAACGGCACAACCAGATATTTTAACAATGCTTCATGCAACGAAGGGAATGAATTATGATCTTGGTGGTTTAGAGCTTGGAAAAATTTTAACATATGAGAAAGAGCTTCAATCATGCTTGGCAGATTATTTTGTTCCACCAGAGGCAACGAAAGTATCTCCTATTATGCCATTTTCACCAATGCCAGGTGGTGCATTAACTGCAAATACCCAAATGATGCGTGATAATGGTATTTTAGATAAATTTCCAGAAGTCATTGCTGCTATGCAAGAGGTCGTTGAAAAAGGTGGTTATGGTACTTCTGTAACTCCAGTTTCACAATTTTATTTCCAACAAGCATTAAACAATGTAATGCAAGGTCCATGGGAAGCAATAGCTCCTGGATATGGTCGTATGGTTCTTGGTTATTTTGGTAAGACACCTGTTGCTCCAGATCCAGAAATAGTAAAAATAGCTTCAGAAAAGTTAAATCTTTTACCAACAACAGAAAAAGCTTTAGATTTAGCAGATGCTGATCCTGCAAAATCTTTAGAGAGTTGGATTAATAAACTTAAAGATGAAAATATAGAGATTACTGAAGAAAATATTTTTATTGCTGCGGCATGTCATGATAAAGGTATCGCTTTTCTTAAAGGTGAAGGCGAATTAAATGTGAGAAAAATATCCCAGATGGAAGAAGATTGCAAAGGCAAAGGAGAAAGAAAAGAGATGAGTGGAAATTATACAGTTGTAGTAGATGGTCAAAAGTTTAGTGTTCAGGTTGCTGAAGGTAGTGGTGATGTTCAAGTAGTAGCAGTTGAAGGTGAAGCAGCAGTTGTTGCACCAACGCCAAATGCACCTGCTGGTAATGGTGTTGAAATCAAGGCACTTCTTCCAGGCAGTGTTTGGAAAATAGTTGCGAATCCAGGTCAAGCGCTCAATGAAGGCGATGTAATTATGATTCTTGAATCTATGAAAATGGAAATCGATGTTGTTGCACCAAAAGGTGGTGTGGTAAAAAGTATAAATGTAGCTACAAATGACAAAGTTGTAGAGGGTCAAGTCGTAGCAGTTATAGGATAATCTATGAAAAATATTTTAATTAAATTTTTTGCATTAATGATGCTGTTTGCGTTTGCATTTACTGTAAACGCAGCAGCTTCAGAACATGCAGTAGAATCAACAAAAGCTTCAACGCATCAGGTAGAGACATATAAATCTCAACCTATGGGTGATATGGTTATAAGCTTTTTAAAATCAACTGGTATTGTAGCCTTGGTACACCCTCGTGCAAATGAGATGAGTGCAACAGGGAAGCCTATGAGTAATTTTAGTAAAGGCCTTGGTCGTATTATTATGATTCTCGTAACTTTTTTGCTTTTTTGGCTTGCCATAGCGAAAGGTTTTGAACCACTGCTTCTTTTACCAATTGCTTTTGGTGGACTTTTAGCCAATATTCCAATTGCAGGTATTGGTGGACCACATGGTTTCTTAGGTGTTATTTATCAGGCAGGTCTCTCAAATGAACTGTTTCCTATCATAATCTTTATGGGTGTTGGTGCAATGACAGATTTTGGTCCACTTCTGTCGAACCCTAAAACTGCACTTCTCGGTGGTGCTGCACAGTTTGGTATTTTTGGAACACTTGTAGGTGCTATGGTTCTTGCACAAATGGGACTTGTTGATTTTACATTAAAACAAGCAAGTGCTATCTCTATTATTGGTGGTGCTGATGGTCCGACATCTATTTTTATTGCTACAAAACTTGCACCTGAACTTTTAGGAGCAATTGCAGTTGCATCATACTCTTATATGGCAATGGTGCCAATTATTCAACCTCCAATTATGAGAGCATTAACAACGGATGCAGAGAGAAGAATTAAAATGACTACGCTTCGTCATGTATCTCGTTTAGAAAAATTGATTTTTCCTCTTTTGGTTTTAGGTCTTGCAATTTTAGTTTTACCAGAATCAACACCTCTTATTGGTGCTTTTATGTTTGGTAACTTCTTAAAAGAGTCTGGTGTAGTTGAGCGTCTAAATGATACACTTCAAAATTCACTTATCAATATTACGACTATCTTCTTAGGTCTTGGTGTTGGTTCAAAACTTGCAGCGGATCAATTTTTAGTACCTGAGACCCTGTTTATTATGGTTCTTGGTATTATTGCGTTTGCTGTAGGTACTGCAGCAGGTGTGCTTATGGCAAAACTTATGAACCTCTTTCCTGGTCATAAAGTAAATCCATTAATTGGTTCAGCTGGTGTTTCAGCCGTTCCAATGGCAGCGCGTGTATCAAATAAAGTAGGTATGGAATATGACCGTACAAATATGCTTTTAATGCATGCTATGGGTCCAAATGTGGCAGGTGTTATTGGTTCAGCAGTTGCGGCAGGTGTATTAATTTCAATGTTTCAACATTGAGTTGTAGAGGCAATGTAGTAATTACATTGTCTCTTTATGCGTTTCTTTTTTTCATTACAGATAAGATTAGTGGAATAACATTATGACTTTTTGTTTTGTCTATAAAATCATCTGCTCCAAGTCCTTCTGCTTCTCTTTTGTTATTATCTCCAGTCATAGAACTATTGACAATAATAGGAATATTTTCCGTACTTTTATTTGCTCGTAATTTTTGAATAACAGTAAATCCTGACATTTCTGGCATCTCAATATCTGTAATAATAGCAGGAATTTCTGCTTTTTGTGCATCAGATAAAGCAAAAATATAATCAATAAGTTTTTTACCATTAGAGAAAAGTTGCATCTTCAAATGTGCTTTTTCAAATATTTGAGTAAGGTGTCTTTGTGCTGTTCTTGAATCTTCAGCAATAAGAATAGTCCCATCTTTGAGCTTTTTAGGAAGGTCTAAAGTTTTTAGCGCTTCTAAATCTTTATCTACATTGACAAGTGCCTGAGGCAGGACATCTGCAAGAAGCTTTTCATAATCAAGAATAAGACATAAACTGCCATCTTCTAGCCGTGTGTCATTTATGACAACACCATCATCTTTAAGTCTATAGCTATCTGGTGCATGCATTTCATTCCAGTTTTTTTTGATGACTCTGTATGCTGACATAATTCTAAGACCAATAATGACTCCATTAAAATCACAGACTAAAATATTTGATTTTTTAATCTCTTCTTTTGTTAAGGTTATATCTAGCCAAGCAGGTAAATTTAAAATTGGAATTTGCATATCTCGTAAAACAATTGTGCCTTCAAGCAGAGGATGAGCCGAGGGAAGTTGTGTGAGGTAATGATTTTTTGCCTCTACAACTTCTCGTGTTTTAAAAACATTGACAGCATAATAAGCAGAATCATCACTTTGACTCACTCTAAAAACTAAAAGCTGTAGTTCATTATTTTTTGCTAAATTTGTTGCAGCATCAACCTTATCAAGTACAGACATAAATTACCTTTGTATTAAATATCTCTTAATAGTACCAGAAATAAAATGAAATATGCTTGAATATTAGCAAGGAAATGTTAAAATGATAAAATTTATGATTATCATATGAGGAGTTTTTTTGTTGAAAATATTAAGTTTACTATTTCTTTTAACTACAGTTAGCTTTGCAAAAGTTTATTATGCGAGGGTTAATCCTTATGAAGTGCGTACTATTGCATCTGATGTTTCTGGTCAAGTAATTTATACAAATGAAAATATGCTAGGAAAAAAACTTTCAAAGAGAGCTTTTATTAAGATTGATGATGCACTTAATCGTGATGAATTAGCATCTGTACGAAAAAAAATGAGCTATTTAAAAAATACTCTTGTAATAAATGAAAAAATTTTAAAAAATTTGAAAGAAGCTTTGATACGGAAAAAAGAGAATTTTAAAAAAATTATGGCGTTAAGCATCAAATCAAAAGTTGAAAAAGATAGAGAATTTTATAATTTGGTAGCGAGTGAAAATAGTTATCTCGCTACTTTAAAAGAGATGAACTCTTTAAAAACAAATATAAGTAATTTAGCATTTAGAGAAAAACAGCTTATGAAGATGATTCGAGATAAAAGTATTGTAGCAAATGGTTTTGTTCTTTATGAAATAAAGGTAAAACCACAAAGTGTAGTCAATATTGGTACACCATTAGCAACTGTTGCTGATGTGAGCAAGGCTATAGCTGTTGTTTATCTTGATGAAAATGATCTTATAAATCTAAAACATAAAGTTTTATATATAAATGGAAAAGAGAGCAACTATAAATTTTCAAGAATATCTAAAATTGCTGATGGTAAAAATATTTCAAGATATAGTGCTCAGATTGTTATGAAAGCACCAAAGATTTTTTCAAATCTTATTAAAATCGAATTAAAAGAAGAAAATGATGAAAGCAAGTAGTATTACAGCCTGTCCTCTTGATTGTTATGATGCTTGTGGCATTATTTACGATGAGGGGAAGATAAAACCGATGAAGGAGGGATATACAAATGGATTTTTATGTCCTCATTTGAACCATTATTTGGAAAATAAGAGAATAGAACTACCACGATATAAAGGTGAAAATATATCTATGCAAGAGGCATTGAATAAATTAAAAGAGATTTTATCTTCCTCTTTAAAAAGTGATATTCTTCACTATAGAGGGAGTGGTAATTTTGCTTTCATGCAAGAGGTGACTGACCATTTTTTTGCAAATTTTGGAGCAGTGTTAACGGATGGCACTCTTTGTGATGGAGCAGGGGAGGCTGGCATTATTCATGGACGGGGTAGCAATAAAAATATGCCACTGAGTGAGATAGCTAAGTCTGATGTTGTGATTTTTTGGGGACGAAACCCTCATGTAACATCTTCACATATTTTACCACTTATAAAAGATAAAAAAGTGATTGTTATTGACCCTATTGTAACAAAAATTGCAAAAAATGCAGATATATTTGTACAAATAAAACCACATACAGATATTTTTTTGGCACTACTTTTGACGCGTTTTGTCTCTATTAATGATAGTTTAGATGAAGAATTTATAGAGAAATATGCAAGTGAATTTGAAGAGTATTATGAGCTTACACAAGGGGTGAGAATTAAGGCTACTTTAGAAAATATTGGTGTTTCACTTGGTCAAATTGGTGATATTTTAGAGTTATGTATCAATAAAAAAGTTGCCATAGTGTGTGGTGTCGGTGTCCAAAAATATAGAGATGGAGCTGATATTTTACGCTCTATTGATGCCTTTGCCGTATCTTTAGGACTTTTTGCAAAAGAGGGAAGTGGTGTTGCTTATCTTGGAAATTCAAAAGAGAATATAGAGTCTGCATTTGTTACAAAAGCAAAACGAGTCTCTAAAGTAAATACAAAATTTGATGAGTTTACAACTGTTTTTATTCAAGGGGCAAATCCACTAGCACAAATGCCTGATAGTTCTCGTGTGAAAAATGCAATACAAAAGAGTGAAAATGTTATTTATTTTGGATTATATGAAAATGAGACGAGTGAAATTGCTGATTTAGTTATTCCTGCAAAGAATTTTTTAGAAAAAAATGATGTAAGAAGCTCCTATTCTCATAATGGGCTTCTAGTAATGAATAAACAGATAGAGAGTGAAATAGGCATAAGTGAATATGATTTAGCATCTTATCTTTGTGGTGAATTTGGTGTTGCATTACAATCAGAGCAAGAATATTTGCAACATTATAAAAATTTTGGTGTGAGGCATATTGATGGGAGTGTGCAGGTTGAGGGGAGAGATGTGACACCTTATCAAAATGGTTTTGATACAGACGATGGAGAATTTATTTTTCTTGAAGAGTTTGAAACGCAGCAAAATAGCAAGGATGATGAGTTTTATCTTATTACACCAAAGAGTTCTTCTTCTCTGAATTCACAATTTAAACGAAGTACAGAGGTGTTTATTCATCCCTCTCTAGGTTATGATGATGGGGAGATGCTTTGCATCAGTTCTGATAATGGAGAAGTGTTATTGCGTGCTAAAAATAGTGATGCATTAAGAAAAGACACTGTAGTAATTTACAGTGGTACAAAGGGCGTAAATAATCTTACATCTTCAAAACATTCGTATGATGGAAAAAGTGCTGTATATGAGGAAAATAGGGTGAAAGTAGCAAAATAGAGTTATATTTTATATAATAAAAACTTATTTAACTTTTAAATTTATTTTTATGTTTAAGTGTTATAATTACCTATTCTTTACTCCAGTAAAGTTCAAAACATACCAGTGAAAATATTCATG
>JALSWC010000246.1 GCA_027060825.1 Sulfurimonas sp. | reverse complement strand
TCAGGAATGAGTGGAATAGAGACATCAACATCACTTCTATAAAAAACAATACCACTATTTGACTCTAAAGGTTCTAAACGCAACTTGACAGGAGAGCCCTTATGAAGCCCTATTCCTACCAGTTCCACACTCTTTTTTATAGTTGTTTGATACATGATTTATTCCTATTGCCTATTAATTATTTTTTTTGCTCGCTTAATTATATCACTAATATTTGTTTTTATCCATCCTCTATCCATCCACTCTTGTGGACGCACTTCTATTCCTTGTACTAAAACACCAAAATGAAGATGGTCTCCCATAGCATAACCAGTTTTACCAGTTTTTGCAATAACTGTATTTGGAGCCACTTCATCACCCACAGTAACATCAAGACTTGAACAGTGTCCATAAATTGTATAGAGACCTAAACCATGAGATATTATAGGATTATTTCCATATATACCATTAAAACCTGCAAAAACGACCTTACCCCCATTTTGAGTTTTTATTGGTGCCATTGCATAGCTTGCCAAATCTATACCCAAATGGTATGCTTCACTAATAAATTTTCCATGATAATAGTACTTTCTATGATCACCAAAGTGTGCAACAACTGCTCCATTAGTCAATGGATACATTCTATGAATTTTAAATGAACTTATCATCTCTTTTGGAACAACAGAAGTATATTTATGAATCAGAGCATTATCTTTTTCACGCACTTTTTCATTAATAATTTTAAACTGTTCTAACGGATTTGTAACACCTTGTGTCGCTTCAAAATCTTCTGCTAAATTAGCAATTTTACCTTTTAAAAATTTATCAGAAAGTTTTATTTTTGAAAGTTTGTATTGTCTATCTTTTAAATAGAGTGGAACATATGATCGTGTAATATTTCCTGCTTTATCTGTTGCAATTATAGTTGCTCTAAAATTTTTACTTTGTACCGGCCAAGCTAAAAGAGCAATATAGTATCCTTTTTTATAAAAAGGTTCTACTTGAAAATGCTTTTTGTCATTACTCTCAATATATAAACTTTTCAAATTCGCATCTTTCGCTTGAAAAATTACAAGAGCAGAACCACCATGAGAAATTTTATAAGAGTTATCTATAATATTCACCTGTGGTCTTTTTTTATCAATAATAAATTTACAGGCAACAACTGACTTATTCCCTTTAAAAAAGTTCCACTTACTTACATCTTTTGCTTGCACTATAATACTAATTGTTTTATCTTTCATTGTATATGCTCCACGAGGTGGCTTTATACTAATTGTAAGACTCTTTTTAGGAATAAGTAACTGCTCATTTACAAGAGTTGTTGTACCAGACTCACTTTTTATCATAACTTTATATGCTTTTACTCCACTATCATCTTTTATTTTTAACTGGAGTGGACTTTTTAAATTCCAATATCCATTATTATTTTCAAGTATTATTACAGGCTTATTTCTCTCAAATGTAGGAGAGAAGTAAACATATAATGATCCTCCAATAATTAATACCATTATTAAAAGCGTCATAAATGATGAACTATTATTTTTTTTTCTCAAACCTTATATCCTTAGAATTGATTTTAAAATTTTATTATTATTATCTTTTTGAATAAGTTGAACTTCTTGAATATGTGCCATTTTTAAGACATCATTCATAATTACATAGGCATCCTCCATAGATGCACCACTCTCTTTGAAATCTTCCTCACAAACACTCAAAAGAGCCATCCTAGCATTCTGCGTCAATAGCATATTTTTATAAAGAATTGACTGCAAACGAAAGTATGCCAAAGGCTGATTATATTGCAAATATTTTACACACTCTTGATACCCTGCGTTTAGCTCTATAAGTTCTGATGCAGTAGCAAATACTATGCCACTACATTCACTACTTGTAAAGTAATCATATCTCTCTAAAATGGCTCCATAGAGTGCTGTTGCCATCTTTTTATTAATTCTCACACTATTTTTTTGAAAAAAATCATATAAAGAGAGGACATCATTATCAACTACAATAGTACAATCAGCAGATGTAGGTACTTTTGTACGAAGTTTATCAAACCATGGCAAAAAAGAGTATTTTCTAGCAATAGCAGTTTCACAAACAATAGAGACTTTTTTATGCTTTGTAAGTATGTATGAATAAATCGCACTTGCATTTGCAAAAGAGTCTGCATCACATAGTAATACAATATGCGAAAAGGAGTCAATTTCTGTTAAATCTACCAAATCTCTACTTTTTGTCTGAAATTATATACAAAATAAGTGAACATTATTTATCATAAAGCATTCCTAAAGCTATTTTCCCTTTTTCTTTATCAATAGAAAGAACTTCTAATTGAGGAAGATACTGATTTATGGAGACTACTTCAAGTGGATGTGAAATGCGTTTGGAACTCATTTTCGATATATGAATCATTCCGTCATTTTTCAGTCCAATATCTACAAATGCTCCAAAATCTGTTATATTTCTCACAATACCTGAAACAATACTCCCCTCTTGCAACATAGAAATATCACAAAGACCCTTTTTAAAAGGTATTGCTGGTAATTCCTCTCTTGGATCAAAGCCTGGTTTTAGTAACTCTTGAATAATATCTTTAAGTGTTGCTTCTCCCACCTGCAACTCTTTTGCTTTTTGACTTACATTAATGGTTGCTAAATCCTCTTTTTGCAATTTTCTTGCCACACTATAACTCTCTGGATGCACACCACTATTATCTAGTATATCTTTGGCATCCTTTATTCGGATAAAACCAGCAGATTGTTCATACGCCTTTTTCCCTAAACCTTTAACCTTTAAAAGTTCATTCTTTGTTTTAAAAACTCCATGTTCATCTCTATAAGCAATAATATTTTTTGCAAGTTTTTCACCGATGCCTGCGACATGAGAGAGTAAAGAGAGTGATGCTGAATTTATATCAACACCGACACGATTCACAATATCTTGCGTCACATCATCAAGCTTTTTTTGTAAAAGCTTTTGATTGACATCATGCTGATACTGCCCTATTCCTAAAGATTTAGGATCTATCTTTACAAATGTTGCAAGTGGGTCTC
>JALSWC010000245.1 GCA_027060825.1 Sulfurimonas sp. | reverse complement strand
CGAGAAGCATCGCCATCTCTAACTTCTACTGCCTCATACTCGCCTGTACTTGCCCCTGAAGGTACAGAAGAAGAGACCTTTGTACCATCTTCAAGTTCCATTAAAACGCGTACTGTAGGATTTCCGCGTGAGTCAAGTATCTCTAATGCTTTTATGCTTTTAATTGTTGAATTTGTCATTTTTTTATCCTCTTTTCATCATGTTTTTAAAAAATATCTGCTGTGCTAATTTTCCAAACGATTCTGTAAGTGTTGGATGTGGATGGATAGCTTTCATTACATCCATAGTACTCATCTCATTTGCAACTATGAGTGCTGCTTCACCGATGAGAGAAGAGGCGTCTTCACTGACTATCTCTATGCCTAAAATCACCTTTGATTTTTTATCGATGATAAACTTTACATAGCCCTCAGCCTCTTTGTCTATTTGAGAGCGTGCATCGTGTGCAAAATCATACAGCTCAATATCTACAGCAATTCCACGCTTACTTACTTGTTCCTCATTAAGACCTGCAACTCCAATTTGTGGGTCGCTAAAGAGTACCCAAGAGTTTTTGTCATAATCTACTTCATGTGTGGATGGTGCGAACATATTATGCACGACTATTCCTGCTTCATAACTTGCTGTATGGGCAAATTTTGGTGCAGGAATAGAGTCGCCACAAGCATAAATGTGCTTTTGTGAAGATTGTAGTTCTTTATTGACTACAACGCCACCTCTGTCATACTCCACCTTTGCATTTTCTAATCCAAGGTTCTCTACATCTGCACCACGACCTGTTGCTAAAAGTACATGCTCAAACTCTAAACTGTGTTCTTGCTCATTTTGTGAAAATTTTACAATGAATTTCTTATCTTCATAATCAATTGTCTCAAGATTGACATTGCAATCAACAACAATACCGTTATCTTGCATTTTCTTTTGCACAATGCTAGCACTCTGTTCACTCATATGTTTTAAAATTCTTGAACCACGCTCTAAAATATGACACTTTACGCCAAGCTTATTAAACATTTGAACAAGCTCACAGCTAATCGCTCCAGCACCTATGAAAAGTATCTCTTTTGGTAACTCTTTTTCTAAAAATACATCTCTATTTGTCCAAGCTTTGCTTACACCATTTCCTTTAAAAGGAGGAATATTTGTTTTTCCTCCTGTTGCGATGAGTGCTTTGTCAAAGCTAAAAAGTTCTCCATCAATTCGCATAGTATGCGTGTCAATAAACTCTGCTGTTCCTTGTTTAAAATCAAGCAAAGGAAGTTGCTCAATCTGCATGAAAGCACCTTGTGAGAGTTTTTTTACTATTGTCTCTTTATCTTTAATGACTGCTTCCCAATGTATTTGAGGATGATTCTCTTCTATATGGAACTTCTTAGAATTGACAACTTCGGCATAATGATTGGCTGCACTTTCAAGTGTTTTTGAGGGAATACAACCCTCAAAAAGACACTCTCCACCAGGTGTATCTCGTCTATCAACAATTAAAGTTTTTACGCCAAATTTTGCTGCTGTTACGGCTGCAGGAAATCCTGCAGGTCCTGCTCCAATGACTATAAGAGTATAATGTGTTTTCATTTTTATTTCCTTAAGATTGTGTGAACTCTTCTATTGCCTCTTCCACCAGTATTATATACATAAGTGCTGGACCACCGTGCATTAGTACAGCTTGCATTGCCGATTCAAGTATCTCCTCTTTTGTCGCTCCAGCACCTAATGCACCCTTTACATGCAGGGCTATACACCACTCACACTGTGCAGAAATAGCTAAGGCGACATTGATGAGTTCTGTATATTTGTCACCCAAAACAGTTGATTTTTCCGTTGCAAGCATAAACTTGTTAAAGGCATCAATTTGTGTTGGTGTATCTTTTTTGAGCTTTGCAATAAGCTCTTTTATCTCTTGAAGTTTTTGAGTATTTGTTTTCATAACGGCTTCCTTACTTGAGTAGTTTGAGTGCTTCTTTTACCGTTGCATTTTCACAAGTGATGGCATAAATTGCATTTGCCATTTTGATAGCCTCTTTGAACTCTCTTTGGTGGATGTTTCTGCCTGTTCCATTTCCACGGCTACCACCAATACTTCTTTGCTCATACAGCTCTTGCAAAAATGCTTTTTCATCTACTTTTGCACCACCTTCACAAAGTACGCCACTTCTTCCTGCTGCCATTGTGACCTCTTGGAGGAGTTTTGCATCAAAATTGCCTTTTTTTGTGTATGGCACTTTAAGTTTTATAAAATCTGCTCCCAACGCAGCACCAACACCTGCTGCACCTGCTATAAGGTGTGCATCATGTTCATCTTTTACAAATTTGCCTTTTGGATAAATCCAAAGGACACAAATCATACCATTTTTGTGTGCTTCATGGACTATTTTTGCAGCCTGAGAGAGCATTGCATGTTCATTTGCTCCACCAAGGTAGAGCGTGTAGCCCACACCTTTAATGTCAAGTCCACTCTCTTTTTTAAAGTTTACAATTTCATCAACACTTAACCACGCTTCAGAGTAGGGGTCTATTTCGTCATAAGGAACAAGATTTGTTTTGGAATTAAGTTTTACAAGGTAGGGAATATTTTTGTAGTCTCGTCCATATCTGCTAATAAGTCCAAATTGTGTTGCAAATACCCCTACTTTTGCTTTGGAAGCAATTTTAAACATATGTTCAGGGGAGTTGTCTTCTAGTGGAATATCTTTACCATAGAAGTCATTGTTGAGGTGTTCGACTTTTTGGTCACCTGCAAAAAGCATCAAATGGTTTGTTCCGTTTGTTGCTTCTTTAAGATTTTTTTTATAGAGTGCCACTTTTTTCGCTGGCACATCAGCTGGTACATTAAATTTCATTATTTTTCTCCATCTTCTTTATCATCTACATCTTCAACAAATGCACCACCTAAAAGAAGTGATACTCCATCAAACAACAGACTAATACCGACTAAAAGTCCAATCAAAAAGAGTGAACTTTTTGGCCAACCAATAACAAATAAAACACCAAGGACTAAAGAGGTAATGGCATTAAAAAGCCATACCAACCATATTTTTTGAGGTT
>JALSWC010000244.1 GCA_027060825.1 Sulfurimonas sp. | reverse complement strand
GATAAGTCCATTCCCATCTCATCAGGAATAACAAGAATATCACTAAACATAATAGCAGCATCAACACCGACAATATCAACAGGCTGTAAAGAAACTTCACATGCCATTTCTGGATTGTGGCAAAGGTTTAGAAAATCACCTGCTTTGGCACGAACTTCCATATACTCTGGCAAATAGCGACCAGCTTGTCTCATCATCCATACTGGAGTATAAGGCGTCTCTTTTCCAAAACATGCATCTACAAATATTTTACTCATATTATTTTTTCCTTTTTAAAATTTTCACTCTTTGAGTGTTTTAGTGATGTCCTACTTTACTTAAAAAGTAGAGACCAACTGATATTACCGCGATTGAAAGAGCTAAATATAAAAGTTCTAAGGGTGAACTGTATGTAGTCAAGCCAACTTTTTTGAAAAACATAACGACAAGTACCATAACAATTACTTTTGATATTTTATCTTTGAGTTGGTCAAGTGAGTGGATGGCAAGAATTTTTGTTTGTTTATTCTCATTTTCTCGTGCCGTATCAATATCGGAGATAAAAAGCTCATATAAACCAAACGAGAAGAGAAGCATAACAACACCTATGAGGTACAAGTCAACTGCTCCAATAATACCACCAATGACATGATTATGAAAATTTTCAGGATGGTGGTGATTTATGTAAGTATTTATAACTAATTTTGCTGTATCATAGATATCAAAAGAGGCAACCACAAAAAGGACTACTGCACCGACAATACCAAAAAGTACTGCCATAAGTACCATGAAACGGGAACTCCAAAGTCCACTTTCAAATACTCTTTCAATCATTATGCTTTACTCTCCATCTCTACCCATTTTTGAGCTATACGCACTGCATTTGTAGCTGCACCAACTCTTAAGTTGTCAGCAACTATGAAAAGGTGAAGCATATTGTTTGCAAAAAGGTCTTCTCTTACGCGTCCTACAAATGTTTCATTTGCATCAACACAATCTTTTGGCATAGGATAAAGCTCTTCATCAGGATTATCAACAAGTACAATATTTGGTGCTTTGCTCAAAATTGCTTTTGCTTCTTCTGCGTTTACTTGAGAATCAAATGTAAGTGTTAACGCTTCTGCATGCCCACGAAGTACAGGGACACGAACACAAGTAGCACTTAAAGGAATCTCTTTATGCATAATTTTAGTCGTTTCATTGACCATTTTCATCTCTTCTTTTGTGTAGTTGTTTGGAGTGAAAACATCAATTTGAGGAATGACATTGAGTGCAATCTGTTGGTTAAAAGCTTCTACTTTTGCTTCATCTAGTGTAAAAGCAAAAAATGCTTGCATTTGATCTACAAGCTCTTTCATGGCAGTTTTTCCTGCGCCACTTGTTGCTTGGTATGTTGCAACATCAACACGAACCAAATCATAAGCTTCATCAAGTGGTTTTAGTGTTTGTACCATTTGAATGGTAGAGCAGTTTGGATTTGCAATTATTCCTGTCTCTTTGTACTTTGCAATATCTTGAGGGTTTACTTCAGGCACTACTAAAGGAACATTTTCATCCATTCTATAGTGAGAAGTGTTGTCAATAACTACGGCACCAGCTTTTACAGCATGAGGTGCATATTTTGCACTAACACTTCCTCCAGCAGAAAAGAGTGCTATTTCTACAGCCTCTTTTTCAAAAATATCTTCAGTAAGCTCTATGATGTCTAAGTTTTTGCCATTAAATTCTACCTGTTTTCCAAGGCTTCTTGCACTTGCTAGTGGTACAAGTTTTGCTAAAGGAAAATCAATCTCTTCTAGTACTCTTAGTATCTCTTCACCAACAGCACCATTTGCACCAACAACTGCAACATTATATTTTTTCATCTCTTATTTTCTCCTATTTTCTAGTATCTAAAAAAAGTTCATCTTTTTGTATCTCTTGATTTTCACTTAGTATGACTGAGCGTTCAACTACAGAGAGTAATTCTCTTATATTTCCTGGCCAATTATATGTAAGAAGCTCCTCTTTTGCATCATCAGAAAAGGTTTTTATTTCAAAACCGTATTTTACACAATTTTGAGCAACCATTGCATTTGCAATTGGTAAAATTTCCTCTTTTCTCTCACGAAGTGGAGGAATGTGAAGTGGAATTGTATTGAGTCTGTAATACAAATCCTCTCTAAACTCTCCATCTTCTATTTTTGTTTGTAAGTTTGCATTTGTAGCAGAGATAACTCGTATGTCAATTTTAATTGCTTTTGATGCACCTAATCGCCGTACTTCTTTCTCTTGCAAAGCACGGAGTAGTTTTGCTTGAACACCATAAGGCATCTCTGCAATCTCATCTAAAAAGAGTGTGCCACCATTGGCAAGTTCAAACTGTCCTGCTTTTGCTTCTTGTGCATCTGTAAATGCACCTTTTTCAAAACCAAAAAGCTCACTCTCTATAAGATTTTCAGGTATTGCCGCCATATTAATAGCAACAAAAGGCTTTTTCACACGGAGTGAATTTTTATGGATATAAGAAGCAAAAACCTCTTTTCCTACGCCACTTTCACCAAGAAGAAGTACACTTGCATCTGTTTTAGCTGCTTTACTTGCGATGGTAATGACTTTGTCTAACGACACAGATGAAGCTAAAAAATCTTTTACGCTTTTTTGACTATTTTTAGAAGATTTCTTTTTTGCATTAAGAATTTTTGCTTCTCTTTCTATTGATGCGACTAAAGTGTCTATATCAAATGGTTTGAGCAAAAAATCTTTTACACCAAGGTGAATGGATTCTATAGCTCTGCTAAGTGTTGCATTTCCAGTCATGATGATGATTTCATATTTGCCATTTAACTCTTTTACAAACTCTATGCCATCCATTTTAGGCATATTTATGTCTGTGATGACTAACTCAAAACTATCATCTAGCTTTTTTAATGCATCTACTGCATTTTTAAATGTAACTATTTCATACTCTTTATAATCGCTCATTGCAATTTCAAGAGATTTTCGCATATTAATGTCATCTTCTACTATTGCAATTTTCAATTAAAGTCCTAGTTCTATGGCTGTTTTAGATGTGAAATTCTAACAAA
>JALSWC010000243.1 GCA_027060825.1 Sulfurimonas sp. | reverse complement strand
TGCATCATAGTATCCATCGCTGTCAATAAGCCCTGCAAGCAGTTGTAATCTATTTTTTCGTGAATTTTGCAAGTAGTGGTGTGGAATGTGTTTATTGTCTAAAACACCAAGACGGCGTAGTCTCGTCTGCAATGAGTTATCATCTTTGTAGTACCCTCCACGCTGACCAGAAGTGATGCTATACATTGGACACTTCTCTTTGTTGTTATGTGATTTTGTCACTTGAAGTTGTAATGTTTTTGCATACTTTTTGAGGTATGAGACAACTTCTTCGTCTTGGATGGCGATGGAGACATTAGAACTTGTACCATCTCCAAGCCAAATACCTAAAAAGTAAGGGTCAATTTCAAGATGTTGTTCTTGAAATTCAATGCCAACCTTATAGCCCTTGTAGTTAGAGTGGAATTTTTTGCTCTTTTTATTGTACTCTTTTACAGAAATATTACATATATCTCCATGTTTGTGTTTGCCTTCATTACGACTGCGTTTGAGAGAGAGTATATGACTCTCATTTACACGATAATCGATACCCTTGTTTTGTCGTATCCAGTACATATTTTCACGCCCACGAGCAAGTGAAAGTACATTTCTAGGTGTAGAATCATCACCCATGAGTTGGTCACCAACTTCAATATCTTCGACATTTTTTAATGTGCCATCAAACATCACTATTTTTGTGCCACGACCAAGGCACTTACCCATGGCAGGTCGAGCAGCAATAATGACTAAATCTCCTTTACCAAAACCTGTTGTCATTTTATTGAGTTCTTTAAAGCCTGTATCGACTCCCACAAGTACAGAGTTTCCTCGTGCTTTCATCTCTTTAATGTATTCCATGGTATCAAAGGTCATTTTTGGTGAATCTTTGAAATCACTTGTCTGGTTGTCTTGCGTGATTTCATAGAGTTTTTTCTCGACAATGTCCACGACTTCGGCAGAAGGAAGTTCCTCTTCTACTGTAACGCGTTTTATCTCTGTTGTAAGTGTTAAGAGGTTGCGTTTGAGTGATTTGTCTTTTATCTCTTCAACATAGGCAGTAGTATTTGAAATAGGATTGGCAGAGAGAATTTCAAGCAGTACCTGTTCATCAAATTTTTTTGCTTTTATAAGCTCTTTTTTAATGAACTCTTCATCTATAGGCTGGTCTTTTTGCAATAAAGTAAGCATTGCTAAAAAAATATCTTGATGTGCAGGAAGGTAAAAGTCATTTTTTTTGAGTGTAACACTCAGCTCATCAAACTGGCTTGGTTCAAATATGATAGAGCTAAGAACACTTCGTTCAAAGGCGAGATTGTAGAGGTTATCTTGCACTGTATTGCTCCTTTAATTCATTAAAATATGCTGAAAATGATGGATGTTTTAATGCTTCACTATCTATGGCTTCACTAATGTTGAAATTCTTTTTTATAACTGCTTCTAAATCATCATGCAGTGTATTTAATTTATTGTGAATTATATCCCAAACTTCTTCATGAGCTATTCCAAAGTAAGCGTGAGAAATCACATTTCTAAAGTTCACTATTTTTCTAAAATAGTATGGTGAAGCGGCTTTAAATTTTTCCTCTTTAAGTAAATTATTAAAGGCTTCTCCCATAATTTCAAATTGTCTGATTGTTGCATCCCAATGTAACTCATCATGTAAGAGGGTATTGACATCTGAAAACTCTTTTGTAAAAATTTTTATTTTTTCAATAGTGAGTAAAATATCTACTAAAAATAGCTCTACATCTCTTTTCTCAGACATAGATAATCTCTTGTTGAATCTTTTTTTTGTAAAATTCTCGAAAACTATCAAGATATCCAATATCTACGGGAAGTTGAAATTTAGACTCTAAAAATTCTCGTAAATCATCCCGAATAAAAAAATCTTTTTTTGATGTTAAAATTGCAATATCTATATCACTTTTTTCAGTTGCATTATCTTTTGCATAACTCCCAAAAAGCCCAATCTTTGTAACATTATACTTCTCTTTTAAAAGTTGTTTATTCTCTCTAAGAAATTCTAAAATATACTCTTTTGTCATGACTCTTTGTCAGCCATAGTTTCCACTTCAAGTACAAATCTATCTACAAGCTCTTTTTCATCAAGGTTTGCAACAACTTCGCCTTTTACCATTACAAGCCCTTTTCCTTTGCCATATGCTATGGCGACATCGGCATGTTTTGCTTCACCTATTGCATTTACTACACAGCCCATAACACTGACATCAAGAGGTGCTTTTATATGTTTTGTTCTCTCTTCTATCTCTGCAACTGCTGAAACTAAATCAGCTTCAATGCGTCCACATGTAGGACATGAAATGATGTTGAGTCCCTCTTTTGCCACACCACTATCTTTTAAAATGGCACGACCAACTTTTATCTCCTCTTCAAGCTCTCCTGTAATGGAAATACGCATAGTATCGCCAATTCCCTCAAGTAAAAGTGTTCCTAATCCTATGGCACTTTTAACGGTGGCATGAAAGATTGTTCCTGCTTCTGTAACACCAAGATGGAAAGGGTAGTGATTTTTTGGACGCAACATTCTGTAAGCTTCTACTGTTCTTTGCACATCACTTGCTTTAAGTGAGATTTTAATGTCATCAAAGCCTAAATCTTCAAGATATTTGATGTTATATTCTGCTGAAGCCACCATAGCTTCTGCTGTTGGACCATATTTGTCATCAAACTCTTTTTCAAGACTTCCTGCGTTTACACCGATGCGAATGGGAAGATTTCTCTCTTGACAGGCTTTAACTATCTCTTTTATTTTCGTTTTATCACTAATGTTTCCAGGGTTAAAACGGATACAATCTACAGATTCAGCTGCAATAAGGGCAAGTTTATAGTTGAAGTGAATATCTGCAACCAATGGTAAAGAAGTTTGCTCTTTTATGGCTTTAAGTGCAAGAGCATCTTCCATATCTGGAACAGCGACACGAACAATATCTGCACCAGCAAAGTGCAAACGGTTAATCTGTTCTACTGTTGCAGTTACATTTTGTGTATCTGTGTAAGTCATAGACTGGACTGAAATAGGTGCATCACCACCAACTGCTACATCACCAACAAATATTTTTTTAGTAGGGTATCTTTTAATCATAGGGAAATTTTAGCTATAT
>JALSWC010000242.1 GCA_027060825.1 Sulfurimonas sp. | reverse complement strand
AGAACATCAAAACGCAACTGTTGTCTATCAGAGTCTATCCAACAGACCCCTTGTGCTGACACCCCATGTTTTTTGATGGCATTTTTGTAAAATTTTTCACTATTTATGCGTGACATGTTATACTCCTTTCTTACTATTATATAACAAGTTTTTAAAAATATTATGATATGATAAAAGTATGAAGTAAATATTACTTATTTTAAGGAATTGAATTATGGTAAGAAAAACGGTAACAATAAAAGATGCTCTGTTTTATAATTTAGAGGCAAATCATATTATAAATCAGTACCAATCTTTTTCAGAATTAGTCTCAAATGCTTTAGAACTTCTAATAGAAAAACAGAAAAAAGAAGAATATAAAAAAGCTATGGTCGAAGCTTCCAACGATAGAGTATATATGCAAGATATGAAGAACATTGAAAATGAATTTCAATACTCAGATTTTGAGAATATTGTATGAATCAGTATGATATATATTTGGCTGATTTAAATCCAACTGTTGGTAGAGAACAGTTTGGAAAAAGACCTGTTCTAATTATCTCAAATAATTATGAAAATTTGCTTGATATTGTTACTATTATTCCTATAACATCATTAAAAAAGGGTAGAAAAATATACCCTAATGAACTGTTGTTGCAAAATGAACTTGAAAAACCATCAATATTGTTATGCCAACAGATTAGAACTATTTCAAAAAAGAGATTGATGAAAAAACTTACTTCTATTGATAATTTTATAACAAGAAAAAAGATAGTTGATGTGCTTTGTTTTAGATTTGAAAATATGGATTAGAGGAGTAAGAAAATGAGAGTAACAATTGCTAAATTTTAATAATTTATGGAAAAAAGAGAATATTGATTTAAACTTACTACAAAAGGAAACCAAACAATGAACCAAACAATCAAAATGCTACTGTTACTTCTCATAATTATACTATTTTCAAGTTGTATGAGTCCAAAACCACAAATTAATCAACAAGTGCAAAAACAAAATATTACCGAACCTGTATCCACCCAAGCCATCTTAAAGCTAGACACCTTAGGGCATACAGGTCTGATAAGAGATATAGTCGTGACAAAATCAGGCGACATCATAAGTGCAAGTGATGATAAAACCATAAGAGTATGGAGTAGTCAAACAGGAAGAGAGAAGAGAAAGATTTTAGGGCAGGTTGGGAGTGGAGGTGAAGGAAAAATATTTGCTATCGCTTTAAGTCCTGATGAGAGATATTTGGCTGTTGGGGGATTTTTAGCTTCAAATAATAATTTTAAATATGAGTATATCCGAGTCTACAACTACCAAACAGGAAAGCTCATACAACTTTTAAAGTCTCATACAAATGTAGTAGTAGATTTAGCATTTTCTAAAGATGGAAGATACCTTATCTCTGGTTCAGGAGATAAAACTGCAAAAATATGGAGTGTAGAGAAAGATTTTCAACTGCAAGATACTATAAAGTTTCATACAAATGATGTCTATGCAGTTAAAATCATACAAAAAAATGGAAGATATTTCGCACTCACTGCTGGATATGATAATAAAATAGCCCTTTATGATATGCAAAAAAGAAGAGTTATAAAAAGTGATAGTTCAAACTATAAACTTGACTATCTAGCCATAAATAGTTCTCTACAACAGATAGCTGTTTGTGGATTTGGTAAAGAGATAGATATATATGACTTTAATCTTAATCTTCTAAAGAGAATTAAAAGTGAAACAGTGCCAGATGGGTTACACTATAGCAGAGATGGAAGATTTTTGATAGCAGGAACTGCTGCATTGCCACTCAATGTAAATATCTATAAAACTTTTCAAAACTATGCACTTTATAGAACATTTAAAAAACATAAAAATCTAACTATGGCAGTGAATTTTATAGAGAGAGGTGATAGAACAGTAGCTGTGAGTGGTGGGGGAGATAACAGTGAGATATATATTTGGGATTTTAACCATAAAACTCCAAAAGTGCTACGAAAGATTGTAGGAGTTGGGCAGAGTGTTTGGAGTGTTGGGATAGAAGGGGATAGTGTTGCTTGGGGGAATGAAGCAAGAAATATACATAATGCTAATTCTTGGAAACTTCAAAAATCAATAAACCTAAAAATATTCTCAATTCAAAATCCAAAATTAAACATTCATAATTTCCACCGTATCTCCACAACAAACGGCAACTACACACTCTTCCACTCAAAAGGTGGTGATTATAGATATAGTGATGCAATCCTTAATATAAAAGAAAATGGCATAATTAAAGCAAAAATTGTAAAGCATTCTTACGATGGAGTAGATAACAGATGTTATGGTTGGTATAAAGATTATATAGTAAGTGGTGGAAGCAGTGGACAGCTTAAAATCTACAACAAACAAGGCAGAGAGATAGCTTCACTTGTGGGGCATACTGGAGAGATTTTGTCTATTGCAATTGATGGAAATAGGCTTGTGAGTGGGAGTAGTGACCAGACTATTAAGGTTTGGGATTTGAGTAAATTGAGAGTTGGTAATGGAGAATTGAAAGTTAATAAATATCATCTTAATAAAGAAATAAGAAAACAAAAATTAACAAAAAAACTTATTATTCAAAAAGTAAAAATAGATAATAATTTATATAATTATATTTATGAATCTCAAAAAATCTACCCAACCCTAAACATCTTCGTAAGCAAAAACAACGAATATGTTGCTTGGACAAAAGAGGGCTTTTTCACTGCTTCAAAAGGTGGAGCAAAATATATAGGGTATCATCTGAACCAAGGAGCAAATAAAGAGGCGAGATTTGTAAGTGTAGATAAACTTTATAATACTTTTTATCGCCCAGACTTAGTACAAAAAGCTCTTCATGGAGAAGATTTAAGTAGATATGTAAAAGATATAAATATAGATAAAATTTTAGGTTCAGGACTTGCTCCAAAAGTTGCCATTTTAAATAAAGTTACTATAAGTAAAAAACGAGATATGAACTTAAAGCTTCAAGTATGTACCATAGATAATGGAGGGTATAATAATCTTACTTTATATTTGAATGGTATGGCTATTGATGTTATAGGACAAGATAGAGCCTTAAAACTCAAAAAACGAAACAGAACAAGAAAAGATTGTTTTACGATGGACAAACTTATATCTCTTACAAATGGAAAAAATGTTATAGGTTTCAAAGCGACAAATAGAGTAGGAAATATCGAATCAAACCTTGATGAAATAGTGGTAAATTACAAAGGCAGAAGCACTAAAAAACCAAATCTTTATATACTGAGTATCGGTATAGATAAGTATAGAGATGGTGACTTATGGTTAAAATACTCAAAAGCAGACGCAGTAGCGTTTGTCAAAGCTATAAAAAAAGCCTCAAACCCACTCTTTAAACATATTTACACTTATGAGCTTTTAGATAGAGATGTTACAAAAGCAAATATACTCAAAACTTTTAAAAAGATAGGTGCTAAAACTTCAAGAGAGGATGTCTTCATCTTTTACATGGCAGGTCACGGCATTACCGATGCAAAAACGGGAGCATACTTCTACTTACCTGTTGATTTTAGATATAAAAATGAAAATAGTGTAAGAAAAAATGGAATGAGCCAAAACGATTTTAAATTGGCACTCTCAAAAATTCAAGCGATGAAATCATTAACTATCTTAGATACTTGTAACAGTGGAAGTTTCGCCGAAGCGATGGCAAGTCGTGGAATCCTACAAAAAACAGCCATAAACAAACTCACCCGTGCAACAGGAAGAGCGACAATAGTAGCATCAAGCAAAGACCAAGTAGCACTAGAGGGTTACAAAGGTCACGGAGTATTTACCTATACACTTATAGAAGCATTAAGAGGTAAAGGGTATGGAACTGACAATAAGATAACCATAAAAGAGCTAGATGCATACATAGAAGATGTTCTACCAGATAGAACTTATAAGAAGTGGGGATATGAGCAAATACCACAGAGTTATATTAGTGGGAATGATTTTCCTATTGGGGTTAGGTAGGGTTATGGAATTAGTTTATTTATGGGTTGATGAGTATAAAAATATAAAAAATGAGGGGTTTAATTTTAGCCCTAAGTTTGAGTGTAGTTATGATAAAGATAGTCATGAATTGATTATTGATAAAAATGATAATTATGTAAATATTTTTCCTGATAATATAAATGTTACTGCTATTGTTGGGGAGAATGGGAGTGGGAAGAGTAGTATATTGGATTTAATTAGCGATATTCCATATGAAAATCCACTGCTTAGCGCTTACCCAATAACTCCATCAGAATTAATTATTTATTATAATAAAGTAAATAATAAGTTGTATATATATAAAACGAATATTAATATAATAATTAATAATCAATCTTCAATAATTGAAGAAGAAGTAACCAAAGAGTCCATCCAAAAAATATTGATATATCCAACACCTTCTCATACTCAGGAAGAATATTTGTTACTGCTAAATTTTTTAATAAGTAATGATATTAGCTTTCCTTTTAATATCCCAAAAATTATATCTTTTGGGATACATGATGATTTTCGCAATTTATTACATGCAATTGAAAATAAAAACTTTGACTTTTATACTATTTATAGTCCTTTTGAAGAAGATAAAACGAAAAGATTTAAGATATTTCATATTCTTTTGTTACTTGCATATTTAACAAATTACGAGATAAAGATTAGTGTACAGGCATCTAAAAACTATGATGATACAATTTTAGAATTAGAAAAACTAATTAATGAAGATATGATAGATAAAATTAGATATTTTATTAATACAGCTAGGGATAATTTAGAAAATTTTTCAAAAAATTCTCATTATTATATAAATAAAAAAAATCTAAAGAATGATTTTTTTAAAATATATATAGAAATCATAAAAAGAAAAAATGGAAATGCATTACTTGATTTTAGAGGTAAAAATGTATTTTATTTCGATTTATACCCTAAAATGAGTGATGGACAATATCAATTAGTATATTTATTCAATATGATATATTCGAAAATTAATGAAAATAATATATTACTACTTATAGATGAAGGTGAAAATTATTTACATCCTAATTGGCAAAAAAACTATTTACTGTATTTAATTGAATTTTTGACTAATAATTTCTTAGATAAACAAGTTCATATAATTTTAACTTCTCACTCTCCATTTTTACTATCCGACTTGCCAAAAGAAAATGTAATTTTTCTAAAAAAAGGGAAACAAGTAGATGTAGATATAAATCCATTTGGTGCAAATATACATACTCTTCTATCTCATGGTTTTTTTATGGAGGGTGGACTTATGGGTGAGTTTGCTAAGGGGAAGATAGATGATGTTATAAAACTTTTAAATACTCCTAATAAATTGAGTGATAATGAGATACAAGATTGTGAAAATATTATCTCTATTATCGGTGAACCTATTATTAAAAATCAATTACGAAAGATGTTAGATAGTAAAAGATTGAAAAAAGTTGATGAGATAGATAAACTAACAGAAGAAATAGAGTTGATTAAACATAGAATTGAAATGCTAAGAAAAAATCAATGATACAAATACATATTACTAATAATATTATGAATAAATATAAAGAAACTATAGCCACTACATTATTGAAACGGAGAAATTTTAAAAGATTTGGATTAAATAGAAAAGGAAAAGATACTTCTAAAAATAAACTTTTTGAATTTTATAAAAATATAATTAAAGATAAGAATATTACATTAAATGGCAAAATATTAAAATTAAAAGATATTCTGATAGCTGATTATAATACTATAAATTTAATTATAAATGAGAATAAAAAGACTACTTTTTCAAAAATTGAAAAAGAACTTGCAAATAAATATTATAAAGATTTTAGAAATAAATGGGCTTATATTTTACTTAAACAGTTAAATATTTCTGTTTGTCCTTATTGCAATAGAAATTATATTGTTAATTTTTCTAAAGACAAAACAACCGCACAACTTGATCATTTTTTTGATAAATCAACATATCCATATTTAGCTATTAGTATATACAATCTTATTCCGTGCTGTGGAACTTGTAATCAAAGAAAATCATCAAAAAAAGTCAATATTTTTTATCCATATTTAGAAAGTTTTAATGATAGTGCTAAATTTTCTTATTTAGGCATAAAAACAAAAGATAAATTAGAAAAAGAAAGTATAGATTTTTTCAATCCAAACAGAATTAAGTTTGAGATAAAAGCAATAAACAATAAAGAAAAAGTAGATGAAAATATTGAAGTCTTTAATCTTCAAAATTTGTATGAAGAGCATAAAGATATAATTTCTGAACTTTTACAAAAAAGCATCATATACAACGATAGCTATATAGATGAATTGGCAAATAATTATAGTGGACTTTTTAAAAATCGTGAAGATTTATTAAGGCTTATAACTTATGGATATGTTAGCGATGAAGATTTAAACAAACGACCACTTAGTAAACTTATAAAAGACATCTCAGAAGAATTAGAACTTATATGAAAACATTATATATAATTTCAGGAGCAAATGGAAGCGGTAAAACTATATTTACAGTATCGTTTATGAGAGTGAAAAGTTAAACGAATTTAAAAAGGATATTTATGCAATTTAATAAAGATTTAATACAAAAAATAGGTAACGATGCAGTGCGACTTGCACAAAGAAAAAGCCTTGATGAGTTGATAAAAGATGATAGTAAAATAAAAAGGTAACAGATGAATTTAAAATTAAAAAATATAGGTATCATAAAAGAAGCAGATATAAAACTAAATGGATTAACTGTAATTGCAGGGGAAAATGATAGTGGGAAGAGTACGGTTGGTAAGGTTTTGTATAGCTTAATAAAAACAACTTCTAACTCTCATATTGTAGGTCAGGATATAGATGTATCTCATCAATATGTAAATAAATTTCAAAAATATATTAATGAGATATTCAAATCGCAAATTTCAGATAATGGAAAGGTGCAATTTGATTATCAAGATACTATCTTTGATATAACTATTCAAAATGATAGATGCAAAGAGTTTAATTATAGTAATGATTTTGTATCAAATGGTTTAGCATATTTTGGACCGATTTTTATAGATACTCCTTATATTTGGAATATACTACCATCGTTGAAAACAATGAAAAATTTTGAGTCAAGCTCTCAGCAGATTGATTTTGCTATATCTCCTACTTTAGTTGATTTATATACATCTCTAAGTAGTAAATTAAAAGAGAATAGCTCCACTGTTAAATTAGATATAAAAAAGATAATAAAAGGGAGTTTTGAAGAGAATGAATTTAGTGATTTTGTATTTAATAAAGATAATAAAAATATTGAAATAATAAATACAGCTATGGGTATAAAATATTTTGGAATTTTACAAGTATTGTCAAAAAATAACTATTTATTTAAAAATCAAATCCTTATACTAGATGAACCAGAAGTGCATCTTCATCCAAAATGGCAATTGAAATTAGCCCAAATTATTGTGTTTCTTGTAAAAAATGGAGTGAAAATAGTAGTAAATTCTCACAGTCCATATATGATAGAAGCACTACAAAGATATAGTGAACAAGAGCAAGTGGAAGATATAACTCATTTTTATTTAGCTGAAAATGGTAGGATAGAGAAAAAAGAAAATAGCAATAGCAGAACACTCTCTGAGATATTTGAGAAGCTATCAGAGCCTTATGATGTGTTTGATGCAATGGACAGTAAAAAGTTGCAAAATGACTAATATAGAATCAATTTTAAGCGAAAATTTTTCAGAATCAATATCTACATTTAAAGAGACAAGTTTTGATGATACGAATAATGAATATCTATGTACAGATACAACTCAAAAGGTCTATAACTTAGATAAACTTAAAGATGATAATTGTCCAAAGCCTCATATCTCTTCCCCAGATGCTTTACTGATTGATGTAAATAGAGTCTATCTAATAGAATTTAAAAATCAAGAAATAAATGTAGTCTCATCTAAAAAAGTAAAAAATAAACTAAGAGGTGGACAACTTATGCTTAAAAAAATATTTTCTAATTATAAACTAGATATTAAAAAATATAAGTTTGTTTATTGTGTTGCTTATAACGATAGTAAGTATGAAGAGTATCAACAGAAAACTAGAAGAGGTATTACTAGAAATAAGATAAGATTTGATTTATTACAATTTGAAGATAAATTTTTCAATGAAATTTATACAAATGATGTGAGATATTTTTCAAAAGAGTTTAAAAAGAAACATAGAAAAGAGTTAGTATGCTTATAACAACGAACTTACAAACCCAATCTATTTTTTACAACGAAATAAAAGAACCCCTTCAAAATGCTAAAAACAGAGTATATAGCACCATAAACACAACGATGACTCAAACTTATTGGCAGATAGGCAAAAGGATAGTGGAAGAGGAACAAGAGGGAGAGGATCGTGCTAAATATGGTAAAGCACTCTTGAAAAATTTGTCTTTAGAGCTTACTCAAGAATTTGGTAAGGGCTACTCTGTAGATAATTTAGAAAATATGAGAAAGTTTTATATAGCTTTTTCAAAATCGGAGACAGCGTCTCGGAAATTCAAATTAAGCTGGTCGCACTATATCTTTTTATCAAGAGTGTCAAATCAAGAGGAGAGAAGCTTTTACGAAATAGAAGCAGTTGAAAACTCTTGGACATTACGAGAGATGAGAAGACAATTTGATAGTGGACTGTTTGAAAGATTGCAACTTAGTCGAGAGAGATCAAAAGTAAAAGAGTTATCTTTAAAAGGGCAAATTATTGAATCTGTGTCAGATATGATAAAAGACCCTTACATTCTGGAGTTCGTTGGTTTACCTGTAGAAAATAGTTATGGTGAGAGTGAACTTGAACAGAAACTTATAGATAAGTTGGAACATTTTTTACTAGAACTTGGTAAGGGCTTTACATTTGTAGCTCGTCAAAAAAGAGTTACCATAGATGAAGAGCATTTTGCAGTTGATTTGGTTTTTTACAATCGTATATTGAAATCTTTTGTTGTGATAGATTTGAAAATCGGTAAGCTCAAACATCAAGATATAGGTCAAATGATGATGTATGTGAATTATTTTGATAGATATGAAAAACTTGAAAATGAGAATCCAACAGTAGGGATAATTCTTTGTAAAGATAAAAGTGATGCACTTGTGAAAATGACTCTACCAGAAGATAACAGTCAAATCTATGCAAGTCAATATTTAACCATTTTACCAAACAAAGAAGAGTTCCAAAAAATACTACAAGAGAGTGAGTGAGAACATGAAAACAAAAATATTACTACCACTACTATTTGCATCAATAACACAAGCAGTTACAATAACAGGTGTTGGGTATGGAGAGAGCAAAAAGAAAAGTTTGCAAGATTCACTTTCTGATCTTTCAAATAGAATAAGTGTCGATGTGAAGAGTGATATGAAGTCCTATATCACTAGCACAGGAAAAAAGTTTACAAAGCATGTAGAAGATAAAGTAAGTTTATTCTCTTCTTTGCCTATTAAGGGTGCTACATTCTCTAGTGTTGAAGAGCCATTATTTTCTCAAACTACAGCAACTCTTAACTCTGCTACTGCTTTGAAACTCTACATTTATGAACTTAAAAGATTGAAACAAGAGATAATCTTTTTGCAAAAGAAGTTGCATCATACAAAAGATAAAAATCTAAAATATGAGCTTTTAAATAGTATGCTCAAAGATATAAAAAGTTTTAATAAAAATGAAATAGTAGCGACATTTTTAGGTGCTAAAGAGGAGATAAGAGTTGATGTAACACAAAGTAGCGTAGAGCTAGAACTCCAAAAACTTCAAAATAAAATACCATCTCTTAAAATTGCTAGTAGCGTTTTAAGTAAAGGCATAAAAGAAAAGGGTATCTACATAAGTGCCATCAAACCAAGTGGCTCATCTGAAATTACACAGTTTGCCAAAATGATGAAAGAGTCAATGGCTCAAAACTTAAAAACTGTAAAATACCCTGCCGATGCTGAGTTTATCTTAAAGGGAAACTATGAGATATTAAAAAATTCTATCTTTGTAACACTTACTCTTCTTGATAAGAAAAACAGCATTCTCCTCACTCGTACAGCAACTCTTGCAAAAAGTGCCTATAAAAATCTCCATTATAGACCAAAAACAGAGACATTTGATGCGAGTCTGCGAAATGGATTTGTCAAGAGTGGTAAACTCTATGTAGATATTGGCTTTAAGGGATACTCAAGAGTGGATGGTATAGATTTGGAGCATGGCGATAGTGTAGATATAGTGGTAAAAACAAATAAACCGATGTGCTACTTTTTAATTGGCTATGTTCTTAAAGATAAAGATAAGTTTGCCTATCTCTTGCCAATAGGAAGCGATAATCAACCTTATATAAATGCACTCACTGGTAGTGATATAAACAGAAATATTACCATATTTGATAAAGTGCCTATTGAGCCACCATTTGGGAGTGAAAGCCTACAAATATTTAGCTCAACATTCAGAAAAGATGGGAGTTGCCCACTCATTCCACCAAGATGTGAGGAGAATGATGAGGGGTATTGTGTGATAGATGGCAAAGTGAGCGATGTTGTCGAGCAAACTAGAGGCTTAAATCTTAAAAAGAGAAAATATAAGCTAGAAAAAGCTGAGAGTAGTATTCGATGGAATAGTTTTGAGAAGTAGTAAAAATATGCATGAGAGGAGAAAAAAAATGAGAGTAGCGATTGTTGGACTTGGTGGTGTTGGTGGGTATTTGGCTGGAATGTTTGCTAAAAGTGGCTGTGATGTTGTTGGATTTGGACGAGGAAAACACCTTGAAGCGATACAAAAAAATGGCATTACCATTGTAGAAGACGAGAGAGAGTGGAACAGACCATTAAACGCAGTAGATGTAAACGATGCTGAGGGCTATTTTGATGTAGTGATGTTTTGTGTTAAGAGTTATGATTTAGATGATGCTTATGCAAAGATGGCTCAAAGTATAGATGAAAACTCTATTTTACTCTCATTTTCTCCATATAAAACATTAAATACAAACCCCTTTTTAGAGGCTTGAAAACATTTACGAATAAACAGCGTCGTCTCAAAATGTGTTAAAATATTCATAGCACCACTACAGAGATAATAATCAGCAAAAGGGA
>JALSWC010000241.1 GCA_027060825.1 Sulfurimonas sp. | reverse complement strand
TATCATAACCTTTTCACCTTGAATGAGTTGGTTGAGTAGGTCAAAGTTACCGTTTAGCTTTTTATTAGTATAAACTAAATATTTGAGTTTTGAGTAGTCTGTTCTTACATTAACATCTATTAGCTCTTTTGGTTCTTGCTTATCATAAATTAAACTTTTTAGATAGTAGAGTATCATATCTGAATTATAGATAGTATAAGAAATGTCTTCATTAAATCTATAACTATCATACCACTCATCACATCTATTTATAATATGCTCTTTTTGCTCACTTAAACCATAATACTCTATCATAGTGATAAGTTCTTCTTTGGTGACACCCACTAAAGCATTAAGTCTATAACTACTTGATACATTTGAACCAATGTTACTTCCACTTGTTACATCAAACAGGGCTAAGGGACTCACTCCTGTTATAAACATCTTTCTTATGGGGCTATCGTTTCCACTTGTTCCCACTTTTAGCATTGTAAAAAACTCTTTATAAAAAGCTTCTTTGTCTGTTACTAAACCTTTATAATCTTCTATATCACTTACAAAAAGTTTATTTACGAAGTTATCGTATTCGTCTATGAAGATATAGAGAGGATATTTTAAACTTTGACATACACTTAACAATTCATGTAATATATCTATTGGGTTTTTATTGGCATCTATTGTAAAATCTATCTTGTATTGTTCTACAAATTTTTTTAGTGTTGTTGTAAGGTTATTTTTAAAACTATTCTTATAGTCAGTAATATCAACAGCAGAAAAATCAAACTTCATACAGTAATATTTACTTTTTTCTTCTGTTGGATTCTCTAAAATATAAGTATCTTTAAATATCTCTTCAAATTTATCTTTGTACGAGATATTATAATAGGCTTCAAGCATTGCTAAAACTAAAGATTTACCAAATCTTCTAGGACGGAGAAAATACAAAAAACTTGATTCAATTTCTATCTCTTGGATATATTTCGTTTTATCTATATAATAAAAATTCTCTGTTTTTATTCTTTTAAAATCACTAAGTCCATAAGGTATTTTTTTTAGTTTCATATCTTCTCTTTTTTTTAACTTTTACAATAGGCTTCATCTTTTTTACACTCAAACAAATATATGAAATTGTAGCATAAATAAGAGTGAGGGCAAAGAATGGTTTTTACAAACATTTAAAAAAGATAGAAGATGTTATAATCACAAAAAAATTTGGAACTATTCACTATGAAATTTACTTTAGAAGCCACAAGTGGCAAGGCTCGTGCCGCTACAATACAAACTGCACACTCAAGCATCAAAACCCCTGTATTTATGCCTGTTGGAACTGTTGGGAGTGTAAAATCTCTCGATGTACATGATGTTTTAGATATGCTTGGTGCTGAAATAATCTTGGCAAACACCTACCATATGTACCTGCGTCCAGGCGATAAAACAGTCGCAAAAATGGGAAAACTTCATGGCTTTACACGCTACCCTAAAAGTTTTTTAACAGATAGTGGTGGTTTTCAAGCATTTTCTCTTTCTGACATCTCTAAACCAAAAGCAGACGGTATAGAATTTCGCTCTCACATTGATGGAAGTAAGCATTTTTTTACTCCTAAAAAGGTTATAGATATTCAACATAATTTAGGCTCAGACATCATGATGATTTTAGATGATTTGGTTGCACTTCCTGCTACACAAGAGCGTATTAAACTAAGCATTGAGCGAACTACTGCGTGGGCAGAGGAGTCCATAAACTACTTCCGTCAAAAGCAAAAAGAGGGAGTTGGCGTTGACCAAAATATTTTCGCTATCATTCAAGGGGGAACAGATAGAGCTTTTCGTACAAAAAGTGCTACGGAGTTATGTGCTTTAGATTATGATGGTTTTGCTATTGGAGGGCTTTCTGTTGGTGAGCTTAACAATGAGATGTACGACACAGTAGAGCATACAACGCAATATATGCCAGAAGATAAACCTCGCTATCTTATGGGTGTGGGGACACCAGAAGACCTTATAGAAAATATTGAACGAGGCATCGATATGTTTGACTGCGTTATGCCAACAAGAAATGCAAGAAATGGCACACTCTTTACCTCTTTTGGAAAGATGAATATTAAAGGTGCAAAATTTAAAGAAGACCCTCTTCCAATAGACCCAGAGTGTCAATGTATAACCTGTAAAACATATAGCCGTGCATACATAAACCACCTTTTTCGCTCTCGTGAAATCACCTACTTTCGTCTTGCAACTATTCATAATCTCCACTACTATCTCAACCTTATGAGAGAAATTCGTGAGGCTATTTTAGAAGATAGATTTGATGAATACAAAAAAGAGTTCTATGCAAAACGAAGCTAGAGAAATAACGCTAACAGTAAAATCGGACTATATTTCAGCCTACAAAAGTGGCTACCCTTTACTCTCAAAAGAGTCCATTTTAGATTGGGAAAAAGTAGAACAAGAAGGAAGCATCATCACTCTTGTAGATACAAAAAACAAATTTGTCGCAAAAGCGTACTATGGCATCCAAAATAAAGGCTATGGGTGGATTTTATCTTTGGATAAAGAGGAAAAAATAGATACTGCATACTTTAGTAAAAAAATCACTGATGCTATTGCTTATAGAGAAGATTTTTTCAGTGATGCAACAACTACTGCGTTTAGAGTATTTAATGGCGAAGGCGATGGTATTGGTGGTTTGACTATTGACTACTTTGATGGCTACTATCTTGTTACTTGGTACTCTCTTGGCATCTACAAACTGCGAAATGCGATTTTAGAAGCACTCCAAAAAAGTGTTATCTTTAAAGGAATTTACCAGAAAAAAAGGTTCAATACCAAAGGACAGTATCTTGATGATGCAGATGATTTTCTCTTTGGAAGTAAAGCTCCTGAGCCACTTATAGTAAAAGAAAATGGTGTAAATTTTGCCATATATCTTGATGATGGGGCAATGGTTGGCGTCTTTTTAGACCAAAGAGATGTGCGACGCACCATTCGTGATAAATATGCAAAAAACAAAACTTTTTTAAATACTTTCTCCTACACAGGAGCCTTCTCTGTTTTTGCTGCCTTAGGTGGAGCTACAAAAACCACAAGTGTCGATTTGGCTAAACGAAGTCTTGCAAAAACTCAGGAGCAATTTTGCATCAATGGAGTAGATGTCGATGCACAAGAGATTATAGTCGAAGATGTTT
>JALSWC010000240.1 GCA_027060825.1 Sulfurimonas sp. | reverse complement strand
ATATCTTCAAGAGGTACTCGAACAATAGGCTCATCTTTTGGTTCATAAACAAACTGTCTCTCTTTCATACTAAGCCTACACGGCTTGCTTACTAAAATGGTTCTCCATGCACTCATGCTACTCTCCTCTTTTATCTTTTATTTCTTCTTTTTCTTCCCTCTTTTATACTTCCTTGCCGTTTTTCCCTCTTAACCTCAACATAGTTTCCTAAAGGATCTACTTGATATTTTTTTATAAATATTAAATTTTGTACTCCAAACCCGTACTCTTTTGAACCATCATGTTCCTTAAAAATAATTTTTGCTGTCCCACTATGAGTACTATCATAATAGCCTAAAATTTGGACAGACTCTTTCTTTGCAGTCTTCTTCGTTTTAACCTCTATTAAATCCCTTTTATAAAAAGAGAACTTAAACTCATACGCGTCATCCATCTCTATCCATGGTTTATTTCCAGCAACTATCGCTTTATTTGGCAACTTCTCTTTCACAAAATCACATACATAAATAGGCACTAAATAGTATTTACCTGTCTTTTTATTTTGAAATAAATCCACTCTTGGCATAGCATCATTTAAGGCTATTCCATGTTTGAGTTTCACATTATTTGTTACACTACCACCCTTAAGTACCTCAACTTTACCATTCTCTTTTTTCATACTTAATGTTTTATTACTGTATATTGTCTCTTTATGAGCAGCCCCACCTATCTTTCTTCGTGGCATATGCGAAACAAAAATCTCACTCACACTCTCTCTCACTCTCACCCCAAAATCTTCCAATGGTGTTACAAATCTCAAAGCCTTAGACTTTTCCTCTTTACTTTTATAGATGTATCCCTCGCGTCTAGCTGAAACATCAGAGAGCTTTTTTACCATAGATTGTGTTGCAAATGCTAAAATTATCGCATCTTCTGCATGATGAAGATGATTATCTCTATTTTTATCACCTACTCCCCACTTATAACGCAGTTGAGAAGTAAGCATTCCATTCATAGTATATATATGTCGTTTAGCTTTTGACTCTTTAAATGCTATATGTGCTTCCATATAGTTTTTTATAAACTTAGATATATAGGAAGTATCAGTTTTATTTCTCTCCTTAAAAGCTATTTCACTATTTTCATCAAAGTTCGTTTTTAGCAGTCTTCCTTTTTTTGCTTGTTTTATATTTTTGTAACCCTTAACTCTCTGCTCAAATACTTCAAACTTCTCTTGGCTCATATACTCATACGGTGTTTTTGAACCTTTATCTTGATTCTCTTTTGTAAAACATAAAACCTTATTGTTGAGAGAGTCATCAAGTGAACGACTATATGGAAGAATATGATCTACTTCTGTTGCATAAGGGTCATTTAACAAATCAGGTTTAATCTCTCTGCCACTGTATATACACTCCCCATTTTGCTCTTTCCAAAGTCTAAATTTTAGAAGTTCTTTGGCACTAGGCTCATGCCCTAAAATTTCAGTTGCATGAACTCTTGCTTCCTCTTTTTTATCTCTAAACTCCCCTTGAGCTTTTTTAATCTCATTTCTATCTTTATAAGATTTTTTAATATCTCTTGTAAACTCTACATGAATAGCATCAACAGCCCCATATTTTCTAGCAATGGCATTATAAACAAGTCGCATCTGAGCAACTGCTCTTTTCACAACTGGATTTGTCATTTCTATGTTTTCTTGTTTGCTTAATGGTGGCAAGAGGAGAGTTTTTTCACCTTCAAAGATAGCCTTAAAATCATAACCAGCTTTCTCACAAGCCTTATCATAATCCAAACCTTTCTCAAGTTCTGGAATTATTTTTCTTAATGCTTTGTTACTTAAATGTCCAAAACCTGAAAATGAAATATCTAAAAGTGCTTCACACACCTGTTCACTTTTTACTATTTCAAAGAGTTGTTTCAAACTCTCCTTATCATCTTTTTCAGTTGTTAAAATATTTGCAATAGCATCTAAAATTTCATACTCATTTTCTATTGTATTCCAGTATAAATTATCTACATTTTGAATTGCTTTTTGTATTTTTTGAAATGCACTAAAGTCTAAAAATTTTACGCCCTCAGGGTCTTTAACCTCTCCCGTTTTATGGTCATGATATGTTAAGCCTTTTATGCTCATCTCTTTATAGTGTGAAAATAATTTTTTAAACGACTTATAGGTAAATTTTAAAGTAGTTTTTGCTTTATGAATTACTTGAGCTATTTCTTCAAAAGCAAGTGGCATTTCATAGCCATTTTCATCTATAATGCGTAGGTTTTTAAGTTTCTGTAAGGCTCTAAAATACTCAAAACTATAGGAACTTTTTGAAGCTCTCTTTTCATTCACTTCAAATGGACAATTTGCAACCATATCAGCTACTGATTTTAAAGGTCTCTGTTCAAATGCTATCTCTTTATAAGTTTTCAATAACGCATCATTGACAAATTTATTTCCAAACTCTTTTTGTTTTGCAAAAATTATCTCTATCTCTTGCTCAAGCATACTTCTTGCGACAGAATTTTCATAGTTGAGTTTCCCCTCACTATCTTTTCCATTGCGTTTTTTCTCTTTTGTAGAGATATACTCACCAACTGTTAGAAATTTTGAACTCTCTAAAACAGTTTTATTATGCCCAATTCCAGAGAGAACTGCCTTGCCTTCACTATCTGTTACTTCATCACTTTTTCTATTAGACTTGTAACCCCTATGTTTAGCAAGATGAATCATAATTCGAGAGAGTTCTTTGTTATTTAATTCTCTATAAAGAGCCTCTCTTCTTAAATCCCAAACATCTTTTTGCCCTTTATTGCCAATAAAAAGAGTGTCTAGTTCATGTTGCGTAAGAATTTTATTTGAAAGAAGCAACCGTTTTATTGCTCGTAGTTTTTGAGCCTTGCGTTTCGTAGTTCGCCTAGCACTCCGTGCCTCACGACGAGGAAGAGCCAAAGACTTTCCATCTTTAGGGTGTTCAGCAATAGTAAATATTCTCACACCACTGTCAATAATTTTATTATTTTTTATGTTGTCATCAACATTTACTAAAGCCCAACCAATAGAAGTTATTCCTAAATCCAATCCTAAAACTAATTTACTCATTTAATTTCCTTTTAATGGAAATAATTATAACATAACTACATTAGTTTATCCGAGTGAGAAACGAATGGGCTATAATAAAGAGGTTAGAGTTCCTCTG
>JALSWC010000239.1 GCA_027060825.1 Sulfurimonas sp. | reverse complement strand
GAAGTTTTAAAGTCATAGTAAAAGCCCTCTTTTACAGTTGGTCCTACATAAAACTCAGCATCAGGATAAAGAGACTTAATAGCCTGTGCCATAAGGTGTGCTGTTGAGTGTCGAAGTACTTCTAAGGCTTCAACGGAATTATCAAGCTCTATTGCATCACCTTTAAGTCCAAGCTCCTGTGCAGTTTGTAAATCTACTATACTATCATTGTATTTTATTGCTATTTCGCTCAATTTTATTCCTATAATTCAGTTTTTAATACAGCACCATTTGCTGCATTTGATACAAGAAGTTGGTAGCGTTTCAACCATTTTGATTTTACTTCATTTTTATATGGTTTATACGCATCTTTTCTTCTTGCCAACTCTTCGCCATCTACATTTAATTGTAAAATATGTTTATCAACATCAAGTTCTATCTCATCACCATCTTCAATAAGAGCAATAAGTCCACCCTCAGCAGCTTCAGGAGAAACATGCCCAACAGAAGCACCTTTTGTAGCACCAGAGAAGCGACCATCGGTAATAAGTGCAACAGTTTCACCAAGCCCCATACCCTGAATAAGTGCCGTAGGAGCAAGCATCTCTTGCATACCTGGACCACCTTTTGGACCCTCATAACGGATAACGACAACATCACCTGCTTTTACTTTTTTGCCCATAATACCAGCTATACACTCTGTTTGTGAATTAAAACAAACAGCAGTTCCTTTAAAATGACGCATACTATCTATAATTCCAGCTGCTTTAATAACAGCACCCTCAGTTGCAAGATTTCCAAAGAGAATAGAGAGTCCACCGACAGCTGAAAATGCGTTTTCATTTGTATGAATAATAGCCTCATCTAAAATTTTCGCATCTTTTATGCGTTCACCTATTGTTTCACCAGTAATTGTTAAGGCATCAAGATTTAAAACATCACCTCTGCGTGAGACTTCATGCATCACTGCGTTTACTCCACCTGCATCGTCAATATCTTTCATATGAACAGATGTTAATGAAGGAGAAATTTTTGCAATATGAGAAACTTTCTCAGCAATAGCATTAATATTTTCTATTTTAAAATCAACATCAGCTTCTCTTGCAATTGCTAACATATGAAGCACTGTATTTGAGCTTCCACCCATTGCCATATCTACTGTAAACGCATTATGAACAGCTTTTTCATTTAAAATATTTTTAAAATTATATTTTGAACTATCTTCCATTTTTGCAAGCTCTACAATGCGTTTAGCTGCTTTTTTTACCATTTCAATACGCTCTGGAGTCATCGCAAGCACTGTTCCATTACCTGGAAGTGCAATTCCCATCGCCTCACAAAGAGTATTCATAGAATTTGCAGTAAACATACCAGAACAACTTCCACCAGATGGACATGCTTCACACTCAATCTCATAAAGTTCTTCTTTACTCATTGTCCCATCATTCACTTTACCAACTGCTTCAAACGCAGTAGATAAGTCAATTGGTGTACCATCTTGTCTATGTCCAGCTGGCATTGGTCCACCTGAAACAAAAATAGTAGGAACATTTACACGAAGTGAACCCATAATCATACCTGGAACAATTTTGTCACAGTTTGGAATACAAATCATAGCATCAAGTTTATGTGCATTCATAACTGTTTCTATAGAATCAGCAATAATTTCACGAGACGGTAGCGAATAAAGCATACCATCATGCCCCATAGCAATTCCATCATCAACACCAATGGTATTAAACACAAATGGAACACCACCTGCTTCACGAATAGCCTCTTTTACAATTTCTCCATATTCATGCAAGAAAAAATGTCCAGGGATAATGTCAATATAACTGTTTGCAATTCCAATAAAAGGCTTGTCAAAATCTTCATCTTTCAGACCTGTTGCACGAAGCAAAGAACGGTGTGGAGCTTTATCGAAACCTTTTTTGATGATGTCACTTCTCATGTTGTAATCCTTAATTTTTATTCTAAGACTGTTTGGTATCACTCTTTATAAGTGCGATTATAGCATTTTTTTACTATTTTTAGATAAAAAGCCTTTACAAATGAAAAATAAATCGCTATAATTCCGGCTCACTTACAGATTGTGAGAGAAAACTGCGGGAATAGCTCAGTGGTAGAGCACAACCTTGCCAAGGTTGGGGTCGCGAGTTCGAACCTCGTTTCCCGCTCCATTTATTAAAACTGTTAAACTGTGAATTCATTCATTATGCCCGGGTGGCGAAATTGGTAGACGCAGGGGACTTAAAATCCCCCGGTAGCAATACTGTGCCGGTTCGAGTCCGGCCCCGGGCACCATTGACATGAAAGATAATGACTGGTGCCATCGCCAAGTGGTAAGGCCGCAGCCTGCAAAGCTGCTATCCCCAGTTCAAATCTGGGTGGCACCTCCAGTTAACTTTTTTATGTTATACTAAACACATCGTGGATCTTTGGCAGAGTTGGTCGAATGCACCGGTCTTGAAAACCGGCGAGGGTCACACCTCCCAGAGTTCGAATCTCTGAGGGTCCACCACTTCTTAATTTCAATAAATTTCTCCATTTAATTCATAATACACTAACAATCCTTTTGACAAATACAAAATAAAATGGACTACAACATTGGCATACAAACACGATTATGATACAAAACTTTTCAGAAGAACCCAAATTATTGCAAAGCTTTACAATGGTGCAAAATTAACTCACAAAGAGCTAGCCCAAGAGTTTAATGTTAGCACGAAAACAATCCAAAGAGACTTTATAGCACTTGCAATACATTACCCAATATATAAAGATGGGCATAGATGGCATTTAAAAGATGATTATGAGTTTGAAGAACAGTTAAGTGCGCAAGATGATTTAACTCTCAAGCTACTCCTTCAAGCAAGCAAAAGCTTTGACAAAAGTTTTCAAAACAGTTCAGCTAAATTACTTTCTCGCATCAGTGAAAATATCTCCTCTCCAATCTACACAAAAATAGAACTCGAAAATATCAGCAACAAACTCAATGAAGTAAGCCTTATAGAAGAAGCAATAAATCAATCAAAACAAATATCATTTACATATTTAAAAGAGGATGATTATTTTGAGATACTCATAGACCCTTATAAAATAGTGAACTTTGACAGCTTTTGGTACCTCGTTGGCAAAAGAAAAGGAAATTTACGAAGATATTATCTGCAAAATATTTTTGATGTTACAATAGA
>JALSWC010000238.1 GCA_027060825.1 Sulfurimonas sp. | reverse complement strand
GCAACAGAAAAATAACCCTGAAAATTTTACAAGATAGAGAACATGTAGAAGATTTAGAACTTACACAAAAAGATTTTAAAAAGATATTTGATGCACTTCACACTCTTGTAGATATTTTTGAAATAGGTTCAACTATCAACCGTGCAAAATGGGGGTTTTTTTCTGTAGAAGAGTATCTCAATTTTTATAAAGTTGCATTTGACTTACATCAACAATACTATAAAGAGATAAAACTGATAGGAAGTGGTGTTATTGACTTTGAATTTTATTATACAATTCATACACTATTTAACTTTTGCAAATGCAAATTTGATGCTACCTCGGCACTTTTATATGTAGATAGACGAGGTGCTCCAGAAAATACACAATTAGGCTTTGCCCTCTCCGATAAAATTGCACTACTCTCTACAATGGTCTGGCTCTCTCCAAAAACAAAACATGAGTTGCACATTACAGAGACAAACTGGCCACTCTCAAACACTGCACCCTATGCACCAACAAGTGAACATGAGTGCGTAGATGAATCTTCTTATGCCGACTTTATGCTCCGATACTACCTGCATGCCTTTGCCTCGCAGCAAGTCAACTCACTCTCTTGGCATCAGCTTATAGCATCAGGCTATGGTTTGATTGACAACAGAGAGGGCATTAGAAAACGAGAAGCATTTTATACCTATAAATATATGTTCAAAACACTTAAAAATGCACAGTTTTTACGCTTTGATAATAAGCGAGGATATTACATTTTCCAGTGCCTTATAGATGAACAACTCCTACAAATTCACTGGTCACTCAAAGAGACAAGCCTACAAAAGGAAGAGTTCTTTAGCGTCTATTCAAGAGATGGTCAGCCCATAAATGATACAATGCTCACAATTGGCTCTTCGCCTCTCTATATTTTCATAAAAGATGTACAAAAATGATAAAACAACTCAATAAAAACAAGGAATCTATTTTATGAAGATTTTAGTAATATTGCCAAACTGGCTTGGAGATGCTGTGATGGCTACTCCTGCCATTGAATTATTAGCTTCTACTTATCATGATATATCTTTTACCTTTGTTGGTAGTTATGTGAGCATTGAAGCACTTAAACACCATCCACGCTGTGAAAAAGCCGTTGTTGACAACACAAAAAAGAGTTCTTCAAGGTTTCTTGCCACTTATAAACTGGCAAAAGAGCTTGGAGTATTTCATATGGCAGTAAGCTTTCGTAATAATATCTACTCCTCTTTATTGTTGCGTTTTACTAGAACAGTTATATGCCTTGCTCGTAGATCTTGGCATTCACAAATGTTACTATCTCACACACCAAAAATAAAAACGAACCAACATCTTGTAAAACAATACTGCCAAATAGCTATGATAAATGCAGAAAACAAGAACTATACAGTTCCTCCCCTCAAACTCTATATAAAACCATTTCAGTTTGCAAAACAGACACTCGGCATCAATGCAGGAGCAACTTACGGCAGTGCTAAGAGATGGTACCCCGAGCGTTTTGCAGAGGTAGCGTCCTATTTTAAAGATAAATATGACATCATTATTTTTGGTGGGCCAAATGAGATTGCTATGGCTCATGAAATAGAAGAAAACTTAAAAAGAGTTGGAGTAAAAAATTTCAAAAACTTGGCAGGAAAAACAAATATTGAAACCCTTTGTGCAAATATTGCTGGGTGTTCACTCTTCATCACCAACGATAGTGGTCCTATGCATGTAGCAGCTGCCTATCAGGTTCCAACAGTTGCTATCTTTGGACCAACACGCTACAAAGAGACCTCCCAATGGATGAATAAGAAAAGTAAAATAGTAAGACATGAGCTTGAGTGTTCTCCTTGTATGAAAAGAGAGTGTCCACTCAAACATCATGATTGTATGAAAGGGATTACAGCCTTTGAAGTTATCACAGCTATAAAAGAGCTAAAGCTCTAAAAAAGAAATTTAAACCCAATATAGAATGCTCTATTATAGACATAATTACCTCTTACATCTTGATAATCCGTATGCATAGAACGGTAACCAACAGTTAATCTTCCATCATTAATAAGCTCAATATCATAGCTTATACGGTATTCAAAATATCTATCTGCTTCTCCAAAACTTAACACTCTTGGTCCATAGTAAACACTTCCATTCAAATACATCGGTATATATTCTTTTGCAGGGATTTTATATGTCGCTTCAAGACCCAATGGAAGTGAATAAAAATCAGTTGTATAGTTAAATTTCACGCCCATTCCAATACTGAGACCATTTTTTGAAAATGGTTTCTTCATTAAAAAATTTGCTTCATAATAGGGATTATTTTTATATCCATTTTTTGGACCATGCGTATTATCAGCATCTACTATTCTAAAACCTACAAAAGTAGTATTTGGTTTTACATTTTGATTGAACTGTCCTAAATCGAACTTAGTACTTATTTCCAAATCAGTATCATTTATATTAAGTTCTGCACTATTCATGGCAAATGCAGAAACAGTTGCTATTGTAAGTAACGAAATTTTTTTTAACATTTTTTTCCTTGTATTTTTTCTATAGTTTTTGTTGTACTCTTGCCATCGACAAAATCCACAAGTTTTAATTCACCAGCAAATTCTGTTCCGACAACCTCTTTTCCTTCATAATCACCACCTTTGACTAAAACATCAGGCTCAATCATTTTTATTAGCTCATAAGGAGTATCTTCTTCAAAAGGAACTACAAAGTCCACAGCTTCAAGAGCAGCCAAGAGATAGGCTCTATCTTCTGCCATATTTACAGGTCGTGATGGACCTTTAAGTCTTGAAACAGAGGCATCAGAGTTAAGCCCTACTATCAAAATATCTCCAAAACTTTTTGCAATTTGTAAATACTTCACATGCCCAACATGCAATATATCAAAACATCCATTGGTAAAAACAACCCTTTTCCCATTTACTCTACAACGAGAAACAACTGCATTTATATCTGTAAAACTTTTAATATGTGCATCAGAGGTACTTTTATGTAAAGATGCTTCATACTCTTCTATTTCATCAATAGTAACCGTTGCTGAACCAATTTTTCCTACAACAACACCTGCTGCAAGATTTGCAAATTTTGCAACTTCATCAATAGATTTCTCAATACTCAGTGCAAACGCAATAGAAGCGATAACCGTATCACCCGCACCTGTAACATCAAAGACCTCTTTTGCAACAGTTGGAAAGGTTTTTACCT
>JALSWC010000237.1 GCA_027060825.1 Sulfurimonas sp. | reverse complement strand
GATGCAGAAAAAAATGTTGGAGTCCCTCCACCAAAATGCATCTGAATAACATTTCGTTTCATATCAAGATGTTGTGAAAGAATTTTAAGTTCGCGTTTTAAGTAGTCAATGTAGCGAACCATTTTATCTTCTTTAGATGTAAAAACAACATTACATCCACAAAAATAGCAGGCATTTTTACAAAATGGAAGGTGAAAATAGAGACTCAAAGGACGCTTGGCATCTTGAGATTTCAACTTATTTATATACTCATCATACTTAAAATCATCTTTAAATTCTAAAGCTGTAGGGTAAGAAGTATAGCGAGGGCCTGGTTTTGAGTACTTTGTAAATTTTGCAAAATCTAACATTTTCATCCATTTGTATTGATTTAAGAACTGGTTTAATTCTCGTGATTATCTCTAAAAAATACTAATAAAGCAATTAATCGAAATATTTTTTAAAGTTAATTTGTTATAATCATAAAAAAATAAAGAGTCTTATGAAATACCCTTTGCATACAATTATTCGTAAAAAGTTATCTTCACTTCTTAATCATTTTCTTGCTCTTTTTTCAAAAAAAAGTTCATATGCAACAACGCTAAAGAGAGAAGATATAAAAAGTATTGTCATCATACGGCCAAATTATCGCATTGGTAATATCATCTTTCTAACACCCTTAATCAATGAACTTAATATACATCTTCCTCATGCAAAAATTGATATCATCGTAGGAATGAAACTCGCAGGGGAAATTTTAGAACCAATGCCAAATGTTAATAAAGTTATAGATATCCCAAGAAAGCTTCTTATGCAACCTATAAATATGTTTCACTATGTCAAACAAACTCGAGTTAAAAAATATGACATTGCTATTAATATGTCAGGTGGTTCAACAAGTGCACAAATCGTCACTGCATTTGTAAAAGCAAAATATAAAGCAAGTTTTTCTGATAAAAAACTCTGGACACACTTCACACATATTCAAGAAAGAGGTCTCAAACATTATAAGCATATGGGATTAGAGTCTTTAGAATTTTTACGCTTTTTTAACATAGATTTTCCAAAAAAACAGCCTTCACTTGATATTAAACTCACAGAAAAAGAGAAGAAGGAAGCACAGCAAGCTCTAAATCAGCTCTTAAAAAAGAATAATATACCTGCAAATAAAAAAATAATTGCTATTTTTAGAAATGCTAGATTTGACAAAAAGATTCCTGATACATGGTGGAACGAATGGGCGAATACACTCTATAAAGAAAATGAAAATTGCATTATCATTGATATACTCTCACCAGACATTCCAACTAAACTTAATGATAATGTTTTAGAGTACTCAAATAAAAATCTTCGTGTTCTCGGTGCTTTTTTTCAAGCTTGTAATCTCTATGTAAGTGCCGATACAGGGCCAATGCACCTAGCTGTTGCATCAAATGCAAAGATACTAGCCCTCTTTAATAAAACAGATATAGAGGTCTATGGAGCATTAGGAGAGGGCAACACGACTATAAATATAGAGGGAGTTTCTCCTGTTGTTGTAGCTAAGACTACTACAGAGTTTATATAGCCTTGAGTGCAACCTAAACCCTGTTATACATTAATTTGATTTAGGATAGTAATTCTATGCCTATTATATATTTCATTTGTGAGCTTAAAAAAATATTTATATTTATATTTTCTTGTGGTGATTTTAATAGAATTTGTGTAATAATTACGACTATATTCACTTAAACAAATCTATGAGATAAAAATGCAAAAAATAAATTATACAAAATATATTAGTTTCTTACTTATCGCTTATGCTTTTAGTTTTCCCGTATCTAAAGCACTAACAAACCTATTAGAAGTGCTTTTAGTTCTCCTTTGGCTTTTTGAAGGTAATTGGAAAGAGAAATACAATCTTTACAAAAGCAATCTCTTAAGTATCTCTATTATTTCACTTATTGGGTTTAGCCTACTTTCTATTTTATGGCATGGTAATATAGAAGTCTCTTTACGATATATAGCTAAGTACCATCACCTTATTATTATATTTATCTTCTATTCCTCTTTTGATAGGGCTTATACAAAACATATTTTCTCTGCCTTTTTTCTTGCCATATTTGCAAGTGAGCTTATGTCCTATGGAATATTTTTTGAACTTATTCACTATAAAAATATTTCACCTCATGATCCAACACCATTTATGAGTCATATGACATACAGTAGTATCCTTGCTTTTACTGTGAGTGCCCTTCTTGTTAATGCATATTTTGAAAAAAACTTAAAATACAGACTAAGTTATCTCCTTTTTTCCCTCACGGCCACTATTAATTTATTTGTTAATGGAGGAAGAACTGGTCAGGTAATTTTTATTATTCTTATTTTCATCATTGGCTTCAGTTTTATCAAATCTAAACTCAAAGCTAGTCTAGTAATAATACCTGTTTTAATGGTAATATTTCTCTTAGCATTTAATTATAGCCCGAATTTTAAAAATCGTTCAACACAACTCTACAATGGCTTTAATAACCTGATTGTAAAACATGACTATAACAATCAGGGTGCAATGAGAGTAGCTCTCTCTATCTTAGGAGTAGTTACTTATCTTGATAATCCAATATTAGGAACAGGCTTATCATACCATATGAAAAATGTAGAACAATATGCCAAAACAAATAACATTAACCTAAAAAATATACATCGTTTTGCAGATTATCATAGCACATTTATTACAATATCTGTTCAGTTAGGAATAATAGGCTTATTCATCTCTTTTATGATTATCTATGCCCTCTTCATGTTTAACATAAAGTCTAAGGAATATAAGCTCATTAGCTATCTATTTGCAACAACATTTGTTCTCTTTAGTTTTACACACAACACACTACATACAATGAATCCAATGATCTTTTTTGCATTATTTGCAGGCTATTTAAATGCAATATCAAAAGCAGGAGAAGGAACTATCTAATTCTTTTCACCAATAATTCTAGTTTCTTTTGTAGCCTTTCATTAGATATATCTTGATATTGATAAAAATTTCCATTATCAAATTGATTGTAAACTGAAATAAACTTATCATTTTGAGGATCTACAAACACTGGATGTGTGTAAGAAAACAGTGTATAGATATATTTATCTAATGCCATAGCTAAATGCATTAATCCCGTATCAGGTGTTACTAAAAAATTACTTTTTTGTATCACTTCGCCTATCTCATCCAGAGAAAGTGTTTTTAATTT
>JALSWC010000236.1 GCA_027060825.1 Sulfurimonas sp. | reverse complement strand
TATAAAATAGGCTTTGATATTTTATCTGCTTCTAGCGATTACATTGAAAATACAAAAGACTACTTCTACAATGTAGATATTTTAAGAAAAGGTAAGGTGTGGTATGAACGAAAAGTCAGCTAAAGAGGTGAAAAAATGGGTGTTTTAAAACTAGAAGATATGCACTATACTTATGATGACTATAAATTATGGGAAGGTAATTGGGAGTTGATGGATGGGATTGCTGTGGCTATGAGTCCTGCGCCTATGCGTATACATCAAAGTTTGGCAAGTGAAATAATTTTTACTATTAGAGAACAACTTGATGAATGTGAGATATGTGAAGTTTTAGGCGAGGTTGATTACAAAATAAGTGATGACACCGTACTAAGACCAGATATTGTTTTGACATGTGGTGAAACAAATGAGATGTACCTCGTAAAAGCACCTGAAATCATTGTAGAGATCATCAGTCCCTCAACTGCCCATAGAGACGAAAAGTATAAATTTGAAATATATGAAAAAGAGAAAGTAAAGTACTACATCATAATCTACCCAGAAGAGCTCACTGCAAAAGTTTTTAAACTTGATGGCAAAGAGTATGATAAGCAGGGTGATTTTACAGATGAGAGCTATGCGTTTGATGAGACTACCTGTAATGTCGGTATAGACTTTGAAAGAGTTTTTAGACGATTTAGGAAATAAATTTTTTATATTAATTAAAATATATTTAGCTAAAATATGATAAAATACATAAATATATTTTAGGATTAATGATGAATATTGACTATTTTTTAAGAAAACAAGAGCTAAATTTAGCACAAATATCGACTAAATTTATAAGGGTAAAGTATTTAGATATTTTACAATCTTCAGAAAAACTCATCGGGATTATAGGTCCAAGAGGTGTTGGAAAAACAACACTACTTTTTCAATATATAAAACTTTCAGAGCAAAAAGCACTCTATATGAGTGGTGACGATATTGAGTTTAGTAACTCGAAGCTTTATGCTCTAGCAGATGAATTTTATGCACTTGGTGGAAGACTTATTGTTGTTGATGAGGTACATAAGTATAAAAACTGGGCACAAGAGATAAAAAATATTTACGATACATTTCCTGATATTAAAATCCGCATTAGTGGTTCATCTATGCTTAATATTCTTTATGAAAAATATGATTTGAGCAGAAGATTGCTCCTTCAAAATATGGGAACCCTTAGCTTTAAAGAGTATTTGGAACTCACAAATGAGATAGAGTTGAAAAACTATACACTTCAAGAGATACTTACAAAGAGTAGTGAAATATCAAAAGAGTTGGTGTTTGAACATAAAAATTTGTATGCAGATTTCAAAGAGTATTTAAAATTTGGCGCTTATCCTTTCTTTCTTGAGGGGATTCATAGTTTTAACAACAAACTTTATAATGCACTCGATAAGATAATATATGAAGATATTCCATCGTTAAACAAAATAGATTATGCTCATATTAGCATATTTGAAAAGTTAATCTTTTTTGTAGTAAGTGCAAATACTCCTTTTAGTGTAAATGTAGCATCTCTTTCCCGAGAGCTTGGAGTAAGCGAACCGACATTAAATACATACTTACAAATACTTGATAACACGGGCATATTTAAAGCGATGCGAAAACAATCAAAACGCATCTCAAAAAAGCCACAAAAACTGCTCTTTGCAAATACAAATATCCTCTATGCTTATGCCGATAAAACAGATATGGCTCTCGATGTTGGTGTAGTAAGAGAGACTTTTTTTGTAAATTGTTTTAACAAAATATACTACAGTGATATAGGTGACTTTGTAGTAGATGACAATATATTTGAAGTTGGTGGTAAAAATAAAACTTTTAAACAAATACAAGATATAAATAATAGTTTTTTAGCAGTAGATATTGATTTCACATCGAATGATAAGAAAATTCCACTTTGGCTATTTGGATTTTTATATTAAGTGAGTTTTATATATACTATGCTGAGACTATAACATTATTTGACATTTGGTAATTTTTGTATTAGAATACAAATATATTTATTTAAAATTATATTGGATTACAAACTATGCAACAATTGGAACTTCTTTCAAATCAAATACTAACGCAAAAGGTGCCTGAATATAAACGCTTTTTATTTTCAAAAATTGATTTTGATGAGCGACTTATTGGTGTTTTAGGTTCCCGTGGTGTGGGGAAGACGACTCTACTTTTACAATATCTACATAAAATTTATAAAACAGAAAAAACGCTTTATATAATGGCAGATCATCCTAAGGTTGTAGAACTAGGGCTTTTTTTTATTGCAGATGAATTTCAAAAAAAAGGCGGTGGTGTCTTGATTATTGATGAAATTCATAAGATTAAAAATTTTGAAATAGATTTGAAACTCATTTATGATAGTTTTTTTGCATTACAAGTCATTTTTACAGGTTCAAATGCAGCGGCAATAGATAATGCAAAGGCAGATTTGAGTAGAAGAGCACTGATCTATAAACTACCTGTTTTATCTTTTAGAGAGTATTTGGAACTAGAAATGACAATAGAATTAAATGCACTCTCTTTATCTGATATCTTAACAAATCATACAACATTGGCAACAAAAATTTTAACAGATATAAAACCATTTGTTCATTTTGAGCAGTATCTTAAGAGTGGTGCATACCCTTTTTACAAATCAGGGAAAAAGAGCTATGTTCAAAAACTTTTGAGTGCTTCTATGCAGATTTTAGAGACAGATTTACCTATGATATATACAATAGACCACGATAAAATAAATGCTCTGAAAAAGATGATGATAATGCTGTGCCAAAGCGAACCATATGATATAAATATTTCAAAGCTTTGTGGTGCAGTAGAACTCAATCAAAGAACGCTATATAAGTACCTCGGACTACTTCAAGCTGCAGGACTCATAAGAATTTTGGGTGCAAAATCTAGTGGAGTGAGCATCATTTCAAAGCCTGAAAAGCTCTACTTGGACAATACAAATCTCTTTTCAATATTTTGTGAAAATCCAAAGACTGGAACTAGGAGAGAGACTTTTTTTGCTTCTATGCTCTCTTATGAACATACGCTAAACTATCCAAAAAGTGCTGACTTTATAGTGGATGAGCATTACACCTTTGAGGTGGGAGGAAGAGATAAAAACTTTAAGCAGTTAAAAGATGCAAAAGCTGGATTTGTTGTAGCTGATGGCATAGAAGTAGGAATAGATAGAAAAATTCCACTTTGGCTATTTGGATTTTTATATTAAGTGAATTTTATATATACTATAGCTG